>CAYMPK010000022.1:2009-11272 GCA_964392145.1 uncultured Actinomycetes bacterium
CGGCAAAATCGTCGCCGGCCCGCGCACCGAGGTCTTCAACCTCCGCGAAGACCCGCACGAAACCCGCAATATCGCCACCGACCGCCCGAAGAAGACCACGCACCTCACCAACGCCCTCAACGCCTGGCTCAAACGCACCGGCGCGAAGCTGCCGACGGCTGACGCAGACCGATCACGACCACCCCCGGCTCCCGGCGCTGTCTCAACATGATCTGTGCGGCCACCGCCTGGGCAAGGCAGGTGGGCTCCCACGGCAGCCGATGGGAACCCTGCCGGACGGCACCGGCAACCCTAGCCTCGACCGGGGTTGCGGCACGCGACACCAAGTCGTCGATTCGGCGCCCCTGCCACTCGCTCGGCGCCGTTGTGGGCTGTCCGAGGAGCCACGACCATCTGACCATCGGCAACCGTTTCTGCGCGAATCCCCCGGCGGCCAGCAGCACCATGGCCTCAACCACGCGGGCCCGGCCGCGCCAGAGCTTCCCCCAGGACGGGCTGCTCACGGCTCCCGCAGCTCGACGAGACCCGAAGCGGCCAGCGCATCCAGGAACTCCTCGGTCTCGTTGCGGATCACGTCCGGGGCTGCCTCGTACTGACGCTCGAGTTCGGCCACGATCGCCGCGACGCTGCGGTCGCCATCGATGAGATCCCATACGGGGGCGCCTGTGCCGGTGAGTCCGAAGTATGAGAAGTCCTTCGGGCTGAGCAGGATCCGTTCACCGTCGACTTCCGCCTCGATGGAGCCCCGGGTCCGGCTTGGGATCTGTGAGTGCAACATGCGGCGATGATACTTCCCCGTCGAATGCCGAGGGCCTTGTCCGGTTGACTTCGGCATGGACGGCCGCACCGGGCGGCGGAGCGCAATAATGCCCGGGTGACCGTTTCCGGCGTCGACGAAGTGGCGCGGGCCACGTTGGTCGACCGCCTCTCGGCGCGACTGAACGACCCGACCCACGCCCTGCTCCGACGCGGCCTGCGGGTCGGCCTGCTCGTCCCGCTCGTGTTCTTCGTGCTTGAGCGAGTGCTGGGTCTAAGCGCCGCAGCACTACCCGCAGCCTTCGCCACCTACACCATTCTCGCCTTCGCCGATTTCGGCGGCCCGATCCTCGACCGCCTACGTGCCAACGTCACCCTGGGCCTGTTCGGAGTGGTGATGATCGCGGTCGGTTCCTACGCCAACACCTCGGGGTGGCTCGCCGTTCTGACTACGTTCGTGGTGGTCTTCACCATCTCCTTCGCAAGCGTGCTGCGCGGGTACTTCGCGGCGGGTTCACTGGCGGCGATAGTTCCATGGGTGCTGGCGGTCGCCAGTCCTCACGACACCTCCCTGATGCCGCAGAAGTGCCTCGGCTGGGCCATCGGAGCGGCGGTCGCGGCGCTAGGAGCGTTGGTGCTATGGCCATCCCACGCGCGCAGTGACCTGCGACTCAGACTCGCCCAGGCCCTGGAAGCCGCATCGGTCGTGATCGACGAACTCACCAATCAGGTCGGCGGCGGCGCTGTCGAGGATGCCTACGACCAACTCCGCGACAGCATCGCTGACGCCCACGCCTGCTACGACGGACGGCTCGTCCGCCCGGGTGTGGGAACCTCCCGGGATCGCTCCTTGATGCTCGCCTTCGATCAGCTCGACCGGCTGCGCGTCGCCGTGCACGCCTGGGTAGATCTACCGGCGAACCAACGCCGCGCAAGCGATGTGCATCTGGGCCACGCCACCGCCCAGGTGCTGCGCGAAAGCGCGGAGAGTCTCCGGCGAGGTTACGGCGTCATCGATGTCGGCAACCTCGAACGTGCACGCGAGCACCACACCGAGCACCTGATCTCCCGGGCGGAGGAGGGGTTGGAACTTGGAGATTCCGAACACCTCCACGCAGCCGTGGCGAGTGCCTTCCACGTCCGAGTCGCGGGCATCGCCACCCAAGTGCTTGCCACCTATGTCCAAGGGGCGCTTGATAGTCGAGACCACACGATCGGCCGACGGGCCCGGCGCAGCCAACCGGTCACTTTTGCCGGAATGACGGTGATCGATCCCATGGTGGGTAGACCCGTACGAGAACTGGTGACCGCACAGGTCTCTCTTGAATCCCCCTGGTTCCGCACCGCCCTGCGCACCGCGACGGCCCTCGCGTTGACCGTCCTGGTCGTGGAGTTGACCGGCACGCAATTCGGCTTCTGGGTGTCCCTCGGGGCATTCGCCGCACTGAAACTGGATGCGCCCGGAACCCGGCGCACCGCCGTCTCGGTGTTCGCGGGGACGCTGGTCGGATTCGTCATCGCAGTCAGCTTGGTGCTGATCTTCGGTGGCCACTTGGGCGTCTACTGGGCTCTTCTACCGGTGACAGCTTTCCTTGCGGCGTACACGCCGGGCGCGATCTCGCTGGCAGTCGGGCAGGGCTCGTTCACCGTCTTCATCCTCACCATCTTCGCCATCGTGGACCCGCGAGCCCTCTCCCCGGAGGTCTTCCGGGTGGGCGACGTGCTGCTCGGACTGGTCGTGAGTCTCGCGGTCAGCGCCCTCATCTGGCCGCGCGGGATTGTTCCGATGGTGCAGCGCCGACTGCATCTGAGCATCGTGGCCGTCGGGGACTTCCTGGTCGCCGCCTATGCGCGACTCGTCGAGGGTCCGGTCGCCCAGCACTCGGTCGACGTCGCTCGCGATCATGCCCGTCGGATGAAGGTACTTGCCGATGAGACCTTCGACTTGGCCCTCAGCCAAGGGGGTCGCAATCAACTGACCGACGTCCCGACCTGGACCTCAGTTCTCAACTGCGCCTCCCAGATCTCGTTCGCCGCGGAACTGGTCTCTGTTCTGGACAGTGTGACGACCCTGCCGGACGACTACGCGGAGTCGAAAGACGCGATGCTGGCACAGGCCCACCACATCCAATCCGACGTCGCGCGCTCGTCCTACTCCTTGGAGACCGGGCGAGTGCAGGACCGACTGGGTCTGGAACCCTCGCAACGATCGATGGAGCGCCTCCAACGGCTGGTCGACGACGACCTCCGACACATGTCGCCCCGAGCCGACCCCCAAGCGGGACTGCAGGCGGTCGTCCTGCTGCTGGCGACCTCGTGGTTGGTTGAGTGCAGATGGGTGGCGGACCGGCTGTCGGACCGGGTGACCGCCTCGTTGACGGACTCCGACCAGGACCTGCAGACGTCAGGACAGATCTGACAGCCGCCTGAACCTGTCCAGCGAGCGGTCGCCTCCGCCGGTGCCGACGACAACTATCCGCCGGTGTAGAACCCATCGACCTCGGCGAATGCCTCATCGAGGATCCCGAGCCCTTCGCGGGCCTCCGATTCGGTCACCACGCAGGGAGGCACCACATGAAGCCGGTTGAAATTCGTGAACGGCAGCAAGCCCCGGGACACGCAGGCGGCCGTGAGCACCTTCATCGCCTCCGAGGTGCCACCGTAGGGGGCCAGCGGCTCCCTACTCGCGCGATCCGAGACGAGTTCAAGCGCCCAGAAGACACCTAGCCCGCGCACTTCCCCGATGACGTCATGGCGCTCGGCGAGTTCGGCCAGCCCCGGGCCGAGCACGTCGCTGCCGATCGCGGCGGCGTGCTCGACGATCCCCTCCTCGGCCATCGCCTCTATCGTCGCCAACGCGGAGGCCGTCGCGAGTGGATGACCCGAGTAGGTCAACCCACCCGGGAACACCCGCTCATCGAAGGTCGCCGCGACCTCGTCGCTGATGATGACCCCGCCCAGCGGCACGTAGCCCGAGTTCGAACCCTTGGCGAAGATAATCAGATCGGGCTCGACATCGAAATGGTCGAATGCGAACCACGCCCCGGTGCGTCCGAAACCAGCCATCACCTCGTCAGCGATGTAGAGGATGCCGTACTTGTCGCAGAGCGCCTTGAGTCCGGCTAGATAGCCGGGCGGCGGGATCAGCACACCGGCGGTGCCGACCACCGACTCGACCAGCACAGCCGCGATGGTCGCGGGTCCCTCGAACATGATCACCTGCTCGAGGTGCTCCAGCGCACGCGCACTCTCCTCCTCCTCGCTGGTCGCCCAGAAGGGGGAACGGTAGAGGTAGGGGCCGAAGAAGTGGACATGACCGTAGGCATACTCATTCGGCCAACGCCGGGGATCCCCGGTCGCGTTGATCGCAGCACCGGTGTTGCCGTGGTAGCTGCGGTAGAAGCTGAGCACCTTGTGCCTGCCGGTGTGGATCCGGGCCATCCGGATGGCGTTCTCAGCGGCGTCGGCGCCGCCATTGGTGAAGAACACCTTGTTGTGGCCCTCGGGGGCGAGGTCGCTGATCGCCTTCGCCGCCCGGCCGCGCACCAACGAGGCATGCTGCGGCGCGAGGGTCGCCTGCACGGCCGCCTGTCCTTGGATGGCGGCCACGACTTTGGGGTGCTGGTGTCCGATGTTGGTGTTGACAAGTTGGCTGGAGAAGTCCAGCATCCGGTTGCCGTCGAAGTCCCAGACATGGCTGCCCTGGCCAGAGGCGAATACCCGAGGCGTCAGAGCGCCCTGTGCACTCCAGGAATGGAAGACGTGGGCGCGGTCGAGTGCATAGGCGTCGGCGTTGCTGCCGTCAGCCCAGGAGGTGGTGTCGGACGGGGTCACGGATATCGCTCCTTGTCACACCGGCGGCTCCTCCGCCGGTCGCTGCGTACAGCGTACGGGGGTGGCTGCGCGTATCCCCGTGGTGAGAGCGCCTAATCTTTGGGGCGTGAAGGTACTAGTGATTGGCTCCGGCGGCCGCGAGCATGCACTTGTTCGGGCGCTGCGCACTGACCCTGCGGTGACCGACTTGGCCTGCGCCCCCGGTAATGCCGGGATCGCTGCGGAGGTGCCCACCTTCGAGGTCAACCTGGGCGATCCGCGTGCCGTGGCGGACGCGGCCGACGCCTTCGATGCCGACCTCACAGTGATCGGACCGGAGGGACCGCTGGTCGCGGGGGCCGCCGACGAGATCCGCGGACGAGGCCGTGCAGTCTTCGGCCCCTCGGCGGCGGCCGCGCGGCTGGAGGGCAGCAAGTCCTTCGCGAAGGCGGTGATGCATGCCGCCGGAGTGCCGACCGGGGCGTCGGTATCTGCAACGGATCTGTCCCAGGCTGAGGCGGCGCTGGATCGGTTCGGGGCCCCCTACGTGGTCAAGGACGACGGCCTTGCTGCCGGGAAAGGGGTCGTGGTCACGGACAATCGGCTGGTCGCGATCGCCCACGCCGACGCCTGCCTGTCGCGCGAGAACGGGGCCGTCGTCATCGAGGAGTACCTCGACGGCCCAGAGGTCAGCCTGTTCCTCATCTGCGACGGCCGGCGGGTCCTTCCGCTGCTGCCGGCGCAGGACTTCAAACGAGCGCTCGATGGCGACGCCGGGGCGAACACGGGTGGCATGGGTGCCTACTCGCCATTGCCATGGGCTCCCGCCGGCCTCGTCGACGAGGTGGTGAACCGGGTAGCGCAACCAGTGATCAACGAGATGGCCGCCCGTGGCACCCCCTTCGTGGGTCTGCTGTATGCGGGCCTGGCTGTGACCAGTTCGGGGCTGAAGGTCATCGAGTTCAACGCCAGGTTCGGTGACCCCGAGACGCAGCCGGTGCTCACACTGCTCGATGCCCCACTCGGACAGATCCTGCTCGCCGCCGCGGAGGGCGATCTCACTCGCGCACCGGCACTATCGTGGCGCGACGGCAGCGCCGTCATCGTCGTCCTCGCCGCGGAGGGCTATCCCGGCACCCCGACCGTGATGGACACGATCGACGGCCTCGACGCGGCGAACGCGCTGGAGGGCGTTCATGTGGCGCATGCCGGCACCCAACTCGACGGGGACCGTATCGTCTCCTCGGGAGGTCGTGTTCTCGGGGTAGTGGGCACCGGGTCGGATCTCACCGAAGCCCGGGAGCGCGCTTACTCGGGGATCGATCTGATCGCCTTGCGCGGCGGCCACTTCCGCACCGATATCGCGAAAGCCGCTGCTGCCGGCGACACCCCGAGCCCGGCGAGCGTTCCCTCGGAGGCTGAGCAATGAGCGACACGGTGGCCATCCCGAACGTCCTCGCGGCCCGCTATGCCTCGGCGCCGATGGCCGACCTGTGGTCGCCCGAACACAAGATCATCCTGGAGCGACGCCTGTGGTTGGCCGTCCTCGAGGCGCAGGCAGACCTGGGCATCGACGTCCCAGCTGGCGCCATCGAGGACTACCGAGAGGTGCTGGAGCAGGTGGACCTGGCTTCGATATCGGCCCGAGAGCAGGTCACCCGCCACGATGTGAAGGCACGCATCGAGGAGTTCAACGAGTTGGCCGGACATGAGCACATCCACAAGGGGATGACGAGTCGCGACCTCACCGAGAACGTCGAACAGTTGCAGATCAGAGAAGCACTGGAGCTGGTGCACGCCAAGTCCGTGGCCGTACTGGCACGCCTGGCCCGACTCGCCGCCGAGTACTCGGACCTTGCGATGGCCGGGCGCTCCCACAACGTGGCTGCACAGGCCACCACGCTGGGCAAGCGTTTCGCATCGGCGGCCGACGAGATGCTGGTGGCCTACCACCGGGTGGACGAGTTGCTCATGCGCTATCCGCTGCGCGGGATCAAAGGGCCGGTGGGAACGTCCCAGGACATGCTCGATCTGCTGTCCGGGGATCACGCACGGCTCGGTGAGCTCGAGTCCCGGGTCGCGACCCACCTCGGGTTCCAGATCACCATGACCAGCGTCGGCCAGGTCTACCCGCGCTCGCTCGACTTCGATGTCGTGTCGGCTTTGGTACAACTCGCCGCCGGTCCGTCCTCGCTCGCCACCACGATCCGACTGATGGCTGTCAACGAGCTGGTGACCGAGGGCTTCAAGCCCGGCCAGGTCGGCTCCAGCGCGATGCCGCACAAGATGAACTCCCGATCATGTGAGCGCGTCAACGGTTTCACGGTCATCCTGCGCGGATACGCCTCGATGGTGGGCGAACTCGCGGGTAGCCAGTGGAACGAGGGCGACGTCTTCTGTTCAGTGGTCCGACGGGTGGCCCTTCCCGACTCCTTCTTCGCGATCGACGGACTGCTGGAGACCTTCCTCACGGTGTTGGACGAGTTCGGTGCCTTCCCAGCGGTGATAGCCGCGGAACTCGATCGGTACCTGCCGTTCCTGGCGACCACCAAGGTGTTGATGGCTGCGGTACGCGCCGGGGTTGGTCGGGAAGCTGCCCACGAGGCCATCAAGGAGCACGCCGTGGAGGTGGCGCTGGACATGAGGCAGGCTGCGACCGGCGGCGGCGAAGTGCTGCTGGAACGGCTCGGCGCGGATGATCGCCTGGGCCTGACCGAGACGGACCTGGCAGCGCTGCTCGCCGAACCGCTCGAGTTCACCGGGGCTGCGCGTCTGCAGGTGGCCGCGGTCGTGGCGCAGGTGGCACGCATCGCCGCCGCGAACCCGGAAGCCGCGCGCTACGCACCGGAACCGATCCTCTGACACTCAGGTCAGGCCGGGACAGCTCCACGAGCCACCGGATCGCCCTGTTCAGAACAGCCGCATCTCACGCTAGGGTGTGTCCAACCAACTGAGCTGGAGGCGCACATGTCGGTCGGACCCGTCGAGGTCGTTGTCGTGAAATTCCCGGGAAGCAAGTTCAACGGGGAGATCGCCCCGGCTTTGGCGGACGCGGTCGCTCAAGGCGACGTCCGAGTCCTCGATCTCGTCTTCATGACCCGGCCGAACGAGGGAAAGGCCGAGATCGTTGAGATCGATGACCTCGACGACGACGAGCTGGGTGACTTCGGGACCGAGGCGGCCGCTCTGGTGGACCTGCTCAGCGAGGAGGACGTCCTCGCCATCGCCGAGAGTCTGGAGGTCGGCTCGTCGGCGATCGCCATCGTGTTCGAGCACGCGTGGGCGGCCCGTCTGGTGACGGCCGTCCGCGAGTCCCACGGAGAGGTGCTCATCAATGAGCGCATCCCGGCCGATGTCGTGAGCGCTGCTCTCGCCGCCGCCAAAGCCTGAGGCCCATCATTCAGCAGGCCCTTTCACCCGAACCCACCAACCGACACCAAGGAGACACACCATGAGACGACGCGTTGGACGCCCAGGACTGCTCGGCACGATGGCCCGCACCGCGGTGGTGGCCGGCACCGCCTCGGCCACGGTGAACGCCGTCAACAACCACTCGGCCAAGAAGCAGGCCGCCGCCCAACAGCAGGCCGCTGCCCAGCAGCCACAGCAGGCGGCGCAGCCGGCACCCCAGCAGCAGGTGGCTGCCCCACAGCAGGCGGCTCCGGCGCCCGACGGTGGCGAAGATGACCTCGCCTCGCAGATCAAGGAACTGGCGCAACTCAAGACCGCGGGTGTGATCTCGGAGGCCGAGTTCGACGCGGCCAAGGCCAAACTCCTCGGGATCTAGCCGTGGCCGCGGAGCCCATGCCCGACCCGGACGCGGGCATCGACTTCCCGCGCGTGGCCGGACAGATCAGCACGACCAGGGTGGGCCGTGGTGCCTGCGCCGCAGCGGCCGGTGCCGCCGACCAGAGATTGGCTGCCCGGATCGCTGCAGTGTCCAACTGGCGCAAGGGCTACCTGGCCCCGTTCCGCCAATTGACCGAAGTGTCGGCGACCTCACCGGAGAACGCCATCGCGGTCAGCACGGCCGGGCTGGACTACCTGTGGAACACCATGCAGTTCGTCAGGGACGGTTCGGCCATACCTGTCACCGAGTTGGCTCCAGCAGTGCTGCCCAGCACCCGTGGGGTGCTGATCAAGGGCGAGGGTCAACCACAGCGCGACCGCGAGGTGCCGTACGGCACCGACCGACTCAGCGGCGACGCTCTGCTCAAGCAACTGGACGACTGGGTGGCGGAAGGAGTTGTCGAACCGGGTTTCGCCGAGGCCGTTAGCATGGTGTCTCGTAACCCCGACTGGCTCGACACCTCGGATGTCACCGTGATCGTGCTGGGCGCAGGCTCGGAGATGGGTCCCTTCTACTCGCTGCTCCGATGGGGCGGACGCCTTGTCGGGGTTGACCTGCGACGACCAGAGGTCTGGCGGCGCCTGATCGCCCAGACCCGCCGGTTCGGCGGCTCACTCGAGGTCCCGGTTCCGATCGATTCGCCGGTGGCGATGTCCGATGAGGAAGTCGCCCAGGTCGCCGGGACGGATCTGATCCGAGAGACCCCCGAGGTGCTTGAGTGGCTTCGAGGCATCGAAGGTCAGCTGGTCCTCGGCAACTATCTCTACGCCGACAGTGGCCTGCATGTTCGCGTGTCGATGGCGGCGGACGCACTTGCCGTCGGGCTCTCGGACAAGGATCTGAT
>CAYMPK010000022.1:11282-19622 GCA_964392145.1 uncultured Actinomycetes bacterium
CGTTCGCGGTGCCGTGGCGCGACGTTGAGCTCTCCCGGCATAAGTGGGAGCACAGACGGACGAAACTCATCCAGGGTCCACTGCACCTGGCAGGACAGTTCAAGCCGAACTACCAGGACACGATCACCACCGTCGATCACCGGCCGCTGGGAATCGCGGACTGTCTTGTGCCTCAGCAAGGGCCGAACTACGCGTTGGCCAAGCGGCTGCAGCGCTGGCGGGCTGTTGTGGCCCGAACCCAGGGCACCCCGGTGTCGCTCAATGTGGCACCCGCGACCCGGACGAAGTCCGTGGTCAAGAACAAGGCGCTGGCCGCTGCCTACGCCGGCGCCTATCGGTTTGGGATCCACGTCTTCGAGCCGAGTACTGCGAACTCCCTGATGGCCGCCATGCTGGTGCACGATCTCCGAAACCCGCGCGCCGCGGCGAATCCGGATGTCGACTTGAGCAATCCGATGGATCTGTTCTCAGCGGCGGCCAACCATGGTGGCCTGTGGACCGTCGCATATGAGCCGCGCTCCGTACTGGGAGTGGCCGCTGCCATGGGGATGTTCGAGCACCGAGCCTGAGCACTGGCGCTTCCCCGGAGTCACCGCTAGAATATAGTTGAACATGCAACCATTTGAGCTCAAGATGAATGCGTCTCAGTAGAGGAGCCCGCCGTGCCCGCCGTCACCGTCGACAACATCCTGGTGCTGCCACGCGTGGCGGCCCCCGCCCCAGGCTCTGTTGCCCGACCTACCACCAAGGTGGTCACAGCCTTGTCGACTTTCGAAGGCGAAGGCTTCCCTGTCCGGCGACCGTTCCCGGGCAAGATCGCCTTGTCCGAGACCGATCCCTTCCTGCTGCTCGACCAGATGGGAGCCGTCGAGTACGCCCCCGGGGAGCCCAAGGGCACCCCGTGGCACCCTCACCGTGGGTTCGAGACGGTGACCTACATCATGGACGGCGCCTTCGAGCATCGTGATTCCACGGGTGGCGGCGGACTGATCACGAACGGCGATACCCAGTGGATGACTGCCGGTTCCGGTCTGTTGCACATCGAGACACCACCGGAATCGCTGGTCATGAGCGGCGGGCTGTTCCACGGTGTTCAGTTGTGGGTGAATCTGCCGCGCGACCTGAAGATGGCAGCTCCCCGGTACCAGGACTTGGCATCGTCGGAGGTGTCTCTGCTGTCCTCTAGCGACGGCGGCGCCCTGATCCGGGTGATAGCCGGAGAGTTGGAAGGGCATCGAGGCCCGGGGGACACCTACTCGCCGATCATCTACGCCCATGCCACCGTCTCGGCCGGGGCCCGTGTCGAGGTTCCGTGGCCCAAGGACTTCAACGCGTTGGTCTATGCGCTCTCGGGCACCGGAACTGTGGGGGCCGACGATGCTCCGATCTCGGAGGGTCAGATGGCCGTGCTCGGCGCCGGCGATCACCTCACGGTTGCCGCAGTCGCACGGCAAGATCAACGCGCTCCCGACCTGGACGTCTTGCTGCTGGGTGGTCGCCCCATCAACCAGCCGATCTTCCACTACGGTCCGTTCGTGATGAACACCCGTGAAGAGGTCATCCAGGCAGTCGAGGACTTCCAGGCTGGGCGGATGGGCGTCATTCCGCCTGAGGCGCGCTAGCGGTCGACGATCGCCGCCACGGGGAAGCCGAGCAACAGCGCCACTGCCAGAGGTCGCTGCAAGCCTTGGACGGGGACCACTGCGACCCCACCTGACCCGCCGGGGGTGATGGCGCCCGGGGGCAGCCGGTTGATGGCAATCTCTGATTCCGCCGGTAGCAGGAGGTACCGCCGAACTTCGGGTGTCGCGCCACTCCAGGCACGACCGATGTTCTCGGCGTCAATCGTGAATGGCACGTCCAGCCCAGCTGCCTGAGCAATGGTCCGCTCGAGCCACGACTCGCGAGCCGCGGCAAGGGCCGCCTCAGCCGCTGCCCGGTCCGAATCCGCCGCTGCCTGTGCCGCCGCGGACAGTTGGGCCACCCCGATGCGCCGCAAGGCGGAGAGTGCCTCCGCTCGATCGGTCGCGGCCACCGCGGCGGCCACCGCCTCCCGTGACACGGACACCGCGGCGGTGAGCGGCTCGAGTCTCCTGCGGCGGCCAAACTTCGCGGCCAGTCCGGTCCGGGCATTCTCCGCGTCCAGCGCCGACTCGTCACGTGCGAGTGCGAGACGCGCCTCGGTCAGCGCCGCGTCCTGGGCGCCCACCTGCGCCGATGCCTCCAGCCGGTCTGCGGCAGCTTGCAGAGTCGCCGCGTCCGCCGGTTCGAGATCGGCGACCAACTGCTCGACGGCCCGCTCCGCGAATTGGCCGACTTCCGCGGCGGCAAGAGGCTCGAGCCCACCCGTGGCCTCGCCGACCTCGGTGGACAGGGACTCGATGCACTTCGCCACCGCATCCTCTGCGCGTCGGGGACCGCCGACCCCGGCGGCCGCTGCTCGGCGTTCCGGTGGAGCGGCCACCGCGACAGCGGTCACGGTCGCATAGCGACAACTGCGCCCAGACGAATCCCGCAAGTCGCCGAAGGCGGTCGACGGAGCATCGTGACGCAGCCGTAGCCAAGCCTCGATTGAGGTGGCGGCAGCTTCATCGGACTGCGTCGGAACGAAGATGACAGCATCGACCAACGGCCGGCCGTCCTCATCCAGCCCTTTGTCGACCTCCTCGCGCAGTTCCGCGGCGCATGGCAGCAGGATCGCCAACGACGCCCGGATCCGGCGCCCGGCCGAGTCAGCAGCTGCCTGACCGGACCTGATCGCGTCGAGCTCCGACGGGCGGTCTCCGGCCGCCAAGTAGACCACTGGACAGGTCTCGGAGGGGGCGGCGTCGTAGCGGAAGAGGTCGTCGGTGTTGCTCCCGACCGGGCGCCCACCAGTGAGTTTGGCCAGCAGGAAAGACACCCGCGTCGCCCCTGGATCGACAGCGACGACGACAGGTGAGGGCAGCAGCGCGGCGGCGGGGGAAGGCTCCATCGCACGTCAGGGTACTTGCTCGGTCGGCCTCGGCCCACGCTGACCACTTTTCGCGAGGTATCGTGGAGGTCCGCAGGGAAGGGAAGTCCAGCAATGGTCAGAGTGGGATGGCGCTCGGTCACGATAGGCCTGCTCGCCGTGGCCTCTCTTGCAATGGCTGTTCCGGCGGCCTCGGCGGCCGGAACGCCCACCCCGACTCCGCGGGTCGTGGTCGTGAAACCCAAGCCCAAACCACCCCGCTACGACACCTTGCAGGACATCATGACCGGACGCCAGGTGCTGACTTTCGGCGATGTGGGCCCCACCGTCCGCTGGCTCCAACTCCGACTTGCCTACGCCGGTGTCGGTAGGGGACTGGTCATCACCAATAGGTACGACACCCAGACGTCCCGCGCGGAGACCCACCTGCAGGAGAAGTTCCTGCTCGATGAGACAGGCGTCGTCGACCAGACGACCATCCATCAGTTGCTGTACATCACCAACGGCCACGTCCTCACCCCGGCGATCTGCCGCCAGGCCGGGACGTTCATCTGTGTCGACAAGCTGCAGAAGGAACTGCGCCTGATGTCGAACGGTCGCGACCTGTTGGCCATCGACGCGCGATTCGGCGCCCCGGGGATGGAGACGAACAACGGGTTCTTCCGGATTCAGCGCAAGGTCGCAAACGACTACTCGACGCTGTTCAACGTTCCGATGTACTGGTCGATGTACTTCTCCGGCGGACAAGCCATCCACTTCTCGTTCTACTTCAAGGAAGACGGCTACTACGGCGCGTCCCGGGGTTGCATCAACACCCGCGATTGGGCGGCGACCCGGTGGATGTTCTTCAACCTCCCCGAAGGAACGCCGGTAGTCGTCTACTGATGCCGGACTCCGACGAGGCGTCACCGTCACACCTGCTTGTCGATGTCCAAGGAGCCGCAACCAGGCTGCTGGCCGGTGGCGTGGTCGCAATTCCGACTGAGACCGTCTACGGCCTGGCTGCCGTCGCCACCGATGACGACGCAGTGAGCCGGATCTTTCGCCTGAAGGAACGGCCATCGACCAATCCCCTGATCGTCCATATCGGGGCGCCGGAACAACTTGCTGACTGGGCGGTGGACGTGCCTGCCGCCGCCATTGCCCTTGCCGACCGCTACTGGCCTGGTCCGTTGACCTTGGTGCTGAACCGCGCTCGGACCGTCTCCGACCTCATCACGGCCGGCCAGGACACCGTGGCCGTGCGGATGCCGGACCACCCCGTGACGGCGGCTCTCCTGGCCGAGCTACGCCGCCGCGCAGGTCACCCCGTCGCACTGGTGGCCCCCAGCGCCAACGTCTCGGGCACGGTGAGTCCTACCACCGCGGCGCACGTGATCACCGGCCTCGGCCGCCACCTAGGGTCAGCGGATGGGGTACTCGACGGCGGTGCATGCCGGGTCGGGGTCGAATCCACCATCATCGACGCCCGCGACTCCGCCCTCCGGGTGCTCCGACCCGGAGCCGTCGTGATCGCCTCCACCCCGATTCCTCCCGCCACGGCACCTCCAGTCGTTCCGGGATCGCGGTCATCGCACTATGCCCCGCGCGCGGCCGTTTCCCTCGTCACAGACGGTACGGAAATCCCCACGCCCCAAGGCAGTGGGCCGCTGGGCCTGCTGGCACCGGCCAAGATCGACACCCCTGCCGGCTACCTTCGTCTGGGATCACCGGGGGACGATACCGAGTTCGCGCGCGGGCTATACGCGGCGCTCCGTGCCGCCGACGACGCCGGAGTGACCCGGATCATCGTGGTCCCGCCGGCAACCGGAGCGCTGCGCCCCGCGGTCCTGGACCGGCTGATCCGGGCGGCCGCCGCCCGACCGGATCAGGCCGAGGGCACCGAATCCGGATTGGGATCCTGATCAGCGACAGTGAGCCCCACCGGCTCGTCCAGATTCGGCATCGAGTCGAACGCCTTGAGATTCACGTTCGGCAGCGACACCTTAGACGGCACGCCCCACTTCGACAACGTGGAGTTGATGCTGTCGCGCGCGGCCGCGAACTTCCGGGCGACGAGCCGTCGCTGCGCCCAGTCCATCTCCCGCTCCCTCAGCGCGATCTCGATGGCCACGGCCTGCTCCGGGGTGCACTCGACGCGGTAGGCGACCCGAACCGCATGGGCCGTGTCGATCCGATAGTCGTGGCCACGCCGGAGGAAAGTACCGGGGGTGAACTGCATCCCGTTCTTCAGATCGATCAATGTGAGTACGAAGGTCGTCACCGGGCGCCAAAGCACTTCCCGGGGGACCTTGGGGGGCCGTGTCTCCGGGGCACCCATCCACCACGGTGGTCGAACCGCCTGGCGATACCCGAACTTGTTCACCGGGTCGTCATGGTGGACCACCATCAGGTGGCGCATGGCGGCTAGCCGCTCCTGCCCGATCTCGGTGAGCGCCTCGGGCTGTGAGATCGCGACCATCCGACCCTCCGGGTCGTAGACGTCGCGGTGATGGATCCAGGTGTTCCAGGAATCGGTACGGAACGGAACTCCCATGTACAGCCCGGCATCGACACCCAACTGGTCGAACATGTGCGAGCCGTCGGGGAAGGCGATGTCCAGCGCCACCTGTGCGCCGAGGCTCTCGCCGAACTGGACCACGGTAGGCCGTCTATCGGCCGGCATACCCGCGATGTGCTCCTTGATGCCCGCCAACACCAGCCGCTGCAACTCGGCACCCTCGCCTGTGTCCCCCAGCGCAAGGGCTGACGGAACCAGGGCATACTGCGGCATCACGATCGCGCAGTCCCCGCGGGTCAGGTACTCCAGCGATTCCGCGAAGACATACGAGACGTACCCCACCCCGGTGGGAGAGGCGACACAGATCAGGGAACGCTCGTAGGCGCCAACCGCCAGCATCTCCCGTAGGCAGAGTTCGGCGCGCTCCTCCGTGCTCTTGGCGGATTCGTAGCCGGCGACGATCCGCACCGGTTCGATGGCCTCCTCGCCCATCACGGCCTCGATCTCCGCCGGCGTCAGGGCCATCAGCACGAAGCGTCTGCCCTCCTTGCCGATCGTGTCGAAATCCACCACGGACCTCGGACCGGCCGTCACCCACGGGCTGGTGGGGTTGTCCGGATAGGCGGCCTCGACCACGTCCCCGCCGCGCTCGATCCGCCTCTTCACCACACTGAACCCGGCTATCCCCAACCCGCCGAACAGGGTCAGCGCGACGGCATGGCCCGCCAGCGGACTGCCGATCTCCACCGGTCCGACATGCCCGAACAGCAGCCGGGTGACCCGGTGGGCCACGATCTGCTCTGCGGTCACCACGGCGAGAAGGCCGGCCCCGGCTCCCAGCCCGACCACTGCCGCCCGGACCGTGTCCGCGGCATTCGCCTTGGTCACCGCCGGACGATCTGGATCCACCAGTCCGAAGCGTTGCGCGCGTCGATGGCGCGCCCAGACACCCATCACGGCGAGACCACTACCCAAGGCCACGTCGACCAGCAGCGACCTGTTCCGCCACGACCTGGTCACCGGGATGGCCTCGAGGACCTCGTCGACCACCGTCACCATGGTGGCGGCCGACCCACCGACCATGGCGAAGTGTCCGACGAAACGGGCCAGCGAACGCTGCATCGGCTCATCCGGGTCCGGCGGAAGTGCCACCTCAATGGCGGTACCGCCCACCACGAACGCGAGGTTGGTCGCCAGCATCGTCACGGGGGGCGCCTTGCGGTCACGCACCGTGTGGTCGCCAGTGGCGTACAGCGCCACCGACTCGGCCGCCGCCGCGGAGGTCGCCGTCAGGAAGTAGTGGCACGCCGCGATGACCCCGGTGGCCATCGCTTGGTCCTTGGCGCTGCGTGGGAGCAACCCGCGACCGTAGGAACCAGCCACCGAGATGGCCGCGCCGACGACACCCGCCCGGACAGCGGGCTGGGTGACCCGGGTGGTGAGACCCAGGACGGACTTCGCCAACGCGCGTCCCACGCCACCACCGATCATGGGTAGACGCTACTGAAAGTTGTCATCCTGCGGGGTGCTCTTGGCTGCGTTCGGGTGCTTCCGGAGGCGATAGTTCCTCCGTCTCGTACACGACTTCCGGTGGTCCGACGATGAACGGGTCGGGTGTCCCCACGACCTCGGGGTCCTTCCCGGGGTAGTCCAGGTTGGCCAACACCCACCGCATCGCCTCCACCCGACCGCGTTTCTTGTCGTTGCTGCGCACCACTGTCCATGGCGCCCACTCGGTATCGGTGTTCTCGATCATGGCGGCCTTCGCGCGGGAGTAGTCGTCCCAACGGTCCAGCGATGCGAGGTCCATCGGCGACAGCTTCCACTGCCGCACAGGGTCGATCCGCCGGATGGTGAACCGGGTCAGCGGTTCCTTGCGGGAGACCGAGAACCAGAACTTGAACAAGATGATGCCGTCGCGTACCAGCATCCGTTCGAATTCTGGGGCCTGGCGCATGAACTCCTCGTACTCCTCATCGGTGCAGAAGCCCATCACACGCTCCACGCCGGCCCGGTTGTACCAGGATCGGTCGAAGAGCACCATCTCCCCGGTGGTGGGCAGATGCTTGATGTAACGCTGGAAGTACCACTGCCCCTTCTCCTCGTCGGTGGGTTTGGTCAGCGCCACGACCGTGGCGCCACGGGGATTGAGGTGCTCCATGAACCGTTTGATGGTGCCGCCCTTGCCCGCTGCGTCACGCCCTTCGAACACCATCACGATGCGCTGGCCGGTCTCTTTGACCCAACTCTGCACCTTGAGCAACTCGATCTGCAGCAGGCGCTTGGTGACCTCGTACTCCCGCCGCGTGATCCGTTCGTCGTAGGGATAACCCTCGAGCCAAGTGTCGACCGGTGTGCCATCCGGACCGATGAGCACCGGATCGTCAACCTCGTCCAGGGTGCCCTCGACCGACATCCCTCGAAGTTTGAGTTCCTCATCGTCGAGGTCCTGCAGGCTGGCGATCAAGTCGGAGATATCAAGAATGACATCCCCGTCGAACTCCTCCTGGTCGTTGCCATCCATTGCGAGCTCCTCGAAGTAATGGAAGTCGTACTACACGTATACCTGATCCAGTGCTGGTTTCATCGTGCCGTGCGCCCAGCCGTCATGCGCGGCGGATGCAACGATCCGTCAAGGGCGCGCGCGGGCATGGCGAACGGCCCTAGGCTTCGGCCATGAGCACCGCCGTCGCTGAACCAACCCACTCGACACCGGCCACGTCCAAGCACCCCTGGTGGGCTTTGATAGCCCTGCTGCTCGGACTCTCCATGATCGTGATCGACGGCAGCCTCGTGAACGTCCTGTTGCCGGACATGGTGCGGGACCTGGACTTGTCGTCCACCGACGTACTGTGGGTCAACTCCATCTACTCGCTGCTATTCGCCG
>CAYMPK010000023.1:0-1425 GCA_964392145.1 uncultured Actinomycetes bacterium
GGGCAGGCCTACACCGCCGCTGGTGGATGGACGGGCGCAGATCTGAAACGCGCATAGGCAATCGCCGAGGGAGCCGGAGCGCGGTTGTCGGTGCGAGATGCTTCGGGCACCGTGGTGGCCGCCGCGGGCGAAACAACAAAGGGAATGAACCAGGGGGGTCGAGGAGGTGGTCCAGCCGCCGCTGTCGATAACTCGCAGGGGGGTGTGACGGGCGGTGCCGGCGCGAAAGGTGCCGTCACCGAAAGGGTCATTGCCAGCGGCACTGATGTCGGCAGCGTCAGGCTCGGCTTCGGGTCGCCCCCGGATTCGGGCGCTCAGCAGATCGCGTGGACCTGGATCATCGTGGCCGCGGTTGCGGCGCTGCTCGTGGCCTTGGTGGTGGCGTGGTTCGTGACCCGGAGGATTTCAGCGCCGTTGGTACGACTTTCCGCTGTGGCGCGCCAATTCGCCGCTGGCGACCGCGCCGTACGTGCTGCCGACTCTGACGCCGCGGCCCCCGGGGAACTGGGTGAGTTGGCCCGCTCCTTCGACGCGACGGCCGACGCCGTGGCACGCTCGGAGAGGATCCGCCGGAGCATGGCGGCCGACATCGCGCACGAGTTGCGCACCCCGCTGGCCGCACTGCAGGCCGGCCTCGAGGAATTGGAGGACGGGTTGGTGCCGCCCGAGCATCACCGGTTGGCGTCGTTGCACGCCCAGTCGGTTCGCCTCGGACGGATCGTGGAGGACCTGTCAGAGTTGTCGGCAGCAGAGACTGTAGGACTCTCGCTGCATCGGGATCTCGTCGATATCGGGCGCCTGGCGTCAGACGCGGTGTCGTCGGCGACTCCCGCTCTGGAGGCCGCCGGGCTCAAGGTCGCCACCGCCATCGTGCCGGGCGTGGTCATCGAAGGAGACGCGGACCGGCTCCACCAAGCGTTCGGCAACCTACTGGCCAACTGCGCCCGGTTCTGTCGGCCCGGCGACCGGGTCGCTGTCAGCGTCCAGGTGGCCGGCTCGATGGCCGAGGTGATCGTTGCTGACACGGGTCCCGGGATCCCCGACTCCGAACTGCCCCATGTCTTCGACAGGCTCTGGCGTGGAACTGCGGATTCGGGTTCCGCCGGGCTCGGGATAGGGCTGGCAATCGTTCGGGAGGTGGTCGACGCACACGGCGGAACGGTCGACGTGGCGTCCGACGGCTCGTCCGGGACGACGTTCAGCTTGCGGTTGCCGATGGTGACTTCGGACGCCTAGCCTTCGTCGAGCTCTTGGTCGTGGCTCGGCGCTTGGCCGTCTTCTTCGGGCGCGCCTTGCCGGCGTTCGCGTGCTCCTCCCGAGCCGCCAGTGCCAATTCACGGACCTTGGCGATGTCCTCCGAGGTGTAGACGCCATTGACCCCGGAGATCGTCGCAAGTTTCATTCCATGCTTCAGTCCCATTCGGT
>CAYMPK010000023.1:1435-14797 GCA_964392145.1 uncultured Actinomycetes bacterium
CGGTAGATCTCCTTGACCTTCTCCCATTCGATGTTGCGACCGACGGTGAAGGTCTCATAGCGACCCTCCAGGGCCAGGACCACCGTCTCGGCCAGGCACGCGTAGGCGACGCCGGGTGGCAACCCGATGTTCTTCATGTGAACGTCCCCGGGGAGTTCGATCTCCCCGGACTCGACCACGAGCACATCGGGGCGCTTGGCGACGTCCTCGGCGGAAAGGTCGAGCGGACGGGCGACATCCGTGATGACGCAACCAGGCTTCACCTGCATTATGTCGAGTACCCGCTTGCCCGCCCCCGATGTGGCGGTGACGATCAGGTCCATGTCGCCGAGGTGTTCGTCCGGGGTCGCGGCGATGTGGATCGTCGCTCGGGGGTTGTTCATCTCGATGTCGTGTTTCAGGGCCAGTAGTTTCGCCGACTCCGGCGATACCAGCCAGAGTTCGTCACTCGCGAGGGCCAGCAAGCGGGCGCAGACAGATCCAATGGCGCCGGTGGCCCCCACCACCATCGTTGTCCCCTTCATCCGACCTTCGTCGTCCATCTCGGTCAGGTCGAGTTGCAGGAGCGCGTCGTGCGCGGCCCAGAGGGCCCCCGAGGCGCTGTAACTGTTACCGGTCGTGATGGGCAACGGAGCCTGTTTCGCCACCGTCACCCCCGCGTCACCGACCACCTTCGTGAACGCCCCGAGCCCCATCACCTGGGCTCCGAGCTTCTTGGCGGTCTCGGCCGCGGCCAGCAACTTGCCATACGTGAACTCGGGGCTGTGGGCCATCAGTTCCTTCGGGGTGCCACCAACCGTGATCAACCAGCCCTCGGCCTCGGCACCGGTGGGGGACTCGATCCCCGTCACGTGGCTGTAGATGAACGGCGGACTGTAGGCGACGGCCTTCTCGACGACGTCCATCACCATCGGGGGTGAGACCTTCGCGATCGTTCCCAAGGGCTCGACGGTCTCGAAGAACTTCGTCGACAGCGGGTGGATGACGAAAGCGAACCTGCTCTTGCGCTTCGGTCCGCCGGGGTAGAGCAACCTGGGTTCCAGGTCGGCGGAGACGATCATGTCGAGTAGATCGTCATTGGTCAGTCCGTCAGCCGCGTCGGACGCCACCGCCAGCATCAGCGCCTCCAGCACCGCGGTGGACACGGTGAAGTCGAACGGCTGGGGCGTGGCGTCCAGCACCATGTCCACACCGAGGGCGGCCAGGGTGCTCAAGCGCTCGTCGGAGATCGAGGAGGTGACCAGGGTCTTGCCCGCCATATCCTCCAGTCCGAAGCCGATGAGTTCGTCATAGGTAGCGACCACAACGTCGCAGTCGCGTGCTGCCCGTCGTGCCAGAGCGTGGCTGAGACCCTGACCAGGTGCCTTGATCTGGGATTTCAGGGCTGCCGGAAGCTGCCGCACCGGCCACAGTCCGGCGGCGGCGGCCAACCCGAGCACAGGATTCGAGTTCAACCGTCCCGGCACATCGAAGCGCAGCAGTGGATCGGCGAATTCCAGGTTCTGCGTGTACTCGCGCAGTATCCGGGTCGTCCGCGCATGGTTCAGACCACCCAGTACGACGGTACGGGCGTTGTTGAAGAAGCCGGGCATCTCCACCTGCACGTGTCGGATCGCCCACTCCTGCAGGACGTCCCGAAGGGCGTGCCCGTCCGCGACGGGTACCGCGTCGGTTGCCCGCATCACTTGGCCGATGGCCTCCAGCTCACCGTCGTAGAGGCCGGCCGCCCGCGCCTCCCGGATGCCTGTGACGGCGATGGCGGACGCCGTGTCGGCCCATTCCCGCACCAGCTCCTCAGCCACGCCGACGTCACCGTTCGCACCGACGCGGACGATGCGGAAGTCGCGCTCCAGGAAGGTCGCCCGCTCGTCATAGTCGCGATCGGAGGAGGCCAAACTGACGTTGACGATGATGTCCGGATTCGTGGTACCCATGGGGACTCCCTGCTCGGATGTGGTGGTCGGTGAGCTGCGGAACTCAGACCATGGCGGCGGAATCGATCTCCGGATGCTTCGTCATGAAGTCCATCAAGACGTCGACATAGCTGGCGAACGGCGGGCAGGAAAGACCCGTACCCTCCAGATCCGCGACTGTGTTCGTGGTCGGGTAGGTGGTGTGGGAGGCGAAGTAGTCGAGGCCTTCCGCAGGTAGACCGAGAATCCGCTCCATCCCCGGCAGATTGTCGACGAGACCGCGCACCGGTCCCAGCGGCAGCGGCACCCAGATGATCCTCTTCCCGAGTTCGTCGGCGAAGGCGTCCACAAGTTCGCGCACTGTGGGCGGGTTCGGGTCGGTGAGGGCGTAGGTGCGGCCCAATGAACGGTCCTGTATCGAGAGTTCATCCATCGCTTCGACGACGAAGTCGCGAGGTACCAACGAAATCTTCACCCGATCGGCGTCACCAACAGCCGGGATGACGGCCACGCTCGGTTGGCGCCTCATGAAAGCGGCCAGGAAGTAGGGACCGTCATACTTCTGCGTCTCACCGGTGGTCGAATCGCCGACCACGATCCCGGGACGGTAGATCGTGGCAGGCAGCCCAGCCTCCATGGCTTCCCGAACCAACATCTCAGCCGCGTACTTCGTGGACTCGTAGTAGTTGCAGAACTCCTGACCGACGTCCAGTTCGTCCTCGGTGAAGGCGCCGTCGTACTTGCCACTGACGTAGCAGGTGCTCACGTACTGCAGGCGCTTCAACTTCTTGCGCGACTCGCAGAATCGCAGGACGTTGGCGGTGCCTTCGATGTTGACCTTGCTGGCGACGGACTCCGGGACGGTCAGGTCGTATACCGCCGCCAGATGCCACACCTCTTGAACGCCCGCGAGCCGCTCATGTTCGCCCGGGTCGATCCCCAAGTCGCTGGCTGTGATGTCCCCGGTGATCAGTTCGATCCTGCCGGCGGTGTGCGGGAATGCCGCTTCGAGTTCCGCCACCCGGCTCTCGGCATCCTTCATGTGGTGCGGTTGCACGAGGCAGACCGCGTGGGAACGCGGCCTGCGCGCCAGCAATTTCGGAAGTAGCGCCGACCCGAGGAACCCGGGGAATCCAGTCATCAACAGAGATGCCATGCGTATCGCCTTCGTTCTGTGATCGTCCCTCCGACCCTAGCATCGAACGGAGTGCCGATTCCTGGGCCGAGATTGGCAGTCGACGCCGTCCCGAAGGGACGCCCTCGTCGTGGAACCGACTAGCGGTCGATGACCATTTCGCGTTCGGCGGTGGTAAGCGGCTCCTGGGTTTCCAGTTGCCAGTCGAGGACGGCGGAGGTGGCCTCCGAGGCGTCCCCCCGGCGGGCCGCGATGCGCTCGCGGAGGACGTCGACCGGAGCATCGCAGTCCACGATGCCGAAGACCACCCCTAGGCTCCGGGCGAGGTCACGGAATTCCTCACGCGTTGTTCGATAGAGGAACGCTGCATCCACGATCACCGACCATCCGTCGGCAATGGCGTCGTGGGCGATCTCTGCAAGCCGACGGTAGGTGTGGGCGGTGGCCGCCGAGTCGTAGCCGAGACCCATCCGTCGACGTTCCACATCGGAGCGGATCCGTACCGTCGACGCGGTGGGGTCAGCCAGCAGCAACTGCTCGCTGACATAGGTCTTGCCGGAGCCGGAGAGCCCATGGGTGATCAGGAGCCTCGGATGCCCGGAGGCGATCAAGGCATCTGCCAGGCGGAGATAGCCGGCCGTTGCACCCGCATCCCGGGTCCGGGCCGCCACTTTGGCTCGAACCAGCGCCCGATACACGCCGTAGAACCGAAACATGGACAGCGCCGAGTAGTCCCCCGAGCTGCTCAACCATTCGTTGAGCAGCCAACTCGCCAGATCCGCACGATCGTGGTCCAGCAGGTCGATGTAGGTGAAGGCCAACTCGGATGCAATGTCGATCCAGCGCAGGTCCTCGCTGAACTCGATGCAGTCGAACGGAACCACCTGCCCGTCCAGCAGCACGAGATTGGCCAGGTGGAGATCACCGTGGCCCTCCCTGATGTGACCCGCCAACTTCCGACGGGCGAAATCCTGCCGCTTCCCCTCGACGTTGGTCTGCAACCAGTGCTCGATCTGCCGCAAGTGGTCGGTATCGGCGGGCAGGCAGGACATCAGCTCGGTGACGCTCTCACGTGCCACCCGGAGAACTTCGTCAGGTCTTCCGTACGGTGTGTCCGCTCCTGCGATGTCCGCCCGGGAGTGCATTCGGACCACCACCCGGGCGAGTTGACTGATCTCGGCCAGAGTCAGGCCGTCATGGCGGCACAGGTGATCGAGCCTCGCCTCCTCATCGAATCGGCGCATCACCACCGCACACTCGCCGATGTCGGTTCGGGATGACTCGTCACCGTCCTCTCCGAATCGTTGGACACCCAGATACAACTCGGGCGCGTATCGCCGGTTCAGACGCACCTCCTCTGCGCACCAATGGCATCGCCGCTCAGGAGTGGAGTAGTCGATGAACGGCAGGTCCACCGGCTTCTTCACCTTGTAGGCGCGCTGTTGCGTCAGCAGGATCCACGAGATGGCTGTCTCGATTACCAGGGCCGAGGTACGCCGGCGGAACTCCTCTGCGGCCGGAGGCAAGGCTGACTGCGGCGTCGGGGACATATTCCAGTATGGGCACTCGCGGTGCTGCCCGGTGGAACCCTCCCGCTCTCGACTCCTTGAGGCCCATGGCCTAGGTAGCCTGGCTCGAGTGAGGGCTGGCACGGGCGGCGAAGGATTGGAAGGGAGTCGCTATCTCCGGGCACTCGTGCTGATATCCATCATCTCTTCACTGCTGCCTCTGAACTCGGCGGTTGCCAACACCGCGTTGGCGAGCACCGCCAAAGACCTGGCTATGCCGGCGGCAACCGTTGCCGTTGCCGCAACGATGGGTACCCTCGCGATTGCCGCCACCATCATCACCACCGGATTCCTCGCCGACGTCCTTGGACGTCGACCGATCATGATGGCGGGGCTGGTTCTCGTCTGCTTCGGTGGGCTGGCGACGGCCGGCGCGACCTCGACATCAATCTTCCTGGTGGGGAGGGGTGTCAGCGGGGTGGGCATCGGTGCCGCCTTCGGGGCAAGTTTCGCCTACGTCGAGACGATCGCCGGACAGCGGCGCATCGGATCCGCGCTTGGCTACTGGGTCTCCATCCGCACCGTCGCCCTGTTGGTGGGTGGCCTCATCGGTGGCGTACTGGCCACCCAACTCAGTTGGCGACTGGCGCTCATGCTCGTGCCCGCCCTGGCCGCCGTGTCCCTGCTGCTGGTGCCGCCGTGGCTGCCGCGGATCAGCCGGACTCCGGTCGCGGGGTTCGATGTCGCCGGGCAAGTGCTACTGGGGATCGGGATAGCCGCCCTGCTGTTGGGCGTGGCAGACCTGGCCATCGCGAGCGTGCGATCCCGGGGTTGGCTGGAGATTGCCGTTGGGGTGGCGGCGCTGGCCGCCTTCATCATGGTGGAACGGCGATCGAAGGCGCCCGTGTTCCCGATCGGGTTGTTCGCGCGGCCGGTGTTCGTGGCAGCGGCGCTTGCGGGGATGCTGTGGAACTTCATCGCGGGGGCTGCGGTCCTGCAGTTCTCGCAACTGTGGGAGTACATCCTGCACATGCCCACCGGTCGCGTCGCCTTCGGCCAGATCCCCTACATCGCGGTATCGGCGATCGCCGCTACGTGGGCAGGACGTCGCTTGGCGGCCGGCACCACGGCTCGGCGACTGATCGCGATTGGCACGGTGGTCGGCGCCCTCGGTTTCTTGAGCACGGCGACGCTGCTGATGCACGCATCGCTGCTCGCATGCGTGCCGGCTCTGATGATGTTGGGATTCGGAGTGTCGGCGCTGAGCGTGCCGCAGGCGCGCCTGTTCGTCGCCGAAGCCCCGCCGGACAGGGTCGGAGTCGTACTCTCGTCGCGCACGACCGCCGGGCAGTTCGGGTACTCGTTGGGGGCGGCCCTGACCGTCGTGTTGGTCGATCGCCTCACGATCGGCGGCGTCACCCGCCGACTCGAGGCCAGCGGCGTGCCACCCGTGCAGGTGCCGCCGGCCCTCGATGAGACCTGGGCGGCGGTCAGGTCAGCAACCCAACCGTGGACCGACCTTGGGCACCGGGCCCTGGCCGCAGCGACACCTTCCTACATCGACGCCTTCGTCTGGACGATGGTCATCTGTGCCGGCATCGTCGCACTCATCGGAGGGATCTCGGTCCTGCTCCTCAGGCCCCGCCCTACCGGTCCTCGTGTGCGATCGAGTCGATCACGGTCGTGACTGCCAGCACCACCACCGGGTCGTATCCGGGCGCGATCTCGACCCCATAGGTGTCGGCCACCCGGAACCACTTCTTGGATATCTCGGCAACGGTGTTGCCGTCGCTTTCGATGGTGTACTCGTGATCGACGATGTTGCCCTTGATCGACATGTCCGGTCCGTCGCCGATCTTGACGTTCCAGCGATCGCGCAGCGGTGTGATCAGGGCCTTCTTCACCGAGGCGATGGTGTTCCCGTTCGGGTCCTCGACGTTCATGGTGTCCCGGATCCGGGCGATCTTCTGCTGGATCTTGGCCAGTTCCTGACCGTTGGCGTCCTCGAAGATGAGGGTGTCGCGGACCCGCAAGGCCTTGCCGTTCACCTTGTACACCCGGTTGCCGTTGCTGTCCTCGATCCAGAAGTCGTCGCCGATCGAAACCAGTTTCTGGCGCATCTGGTACTTCAGGGTGCCGTCGTCGCCCTCGCGGCGCTCCTTGATGCGATCCCGCAGTCCCACGGTTGTCTCCCTGTCTCGTCGCGGTGCGCACGCCGGTGGGCGACACGCAATCACGACCATAACGCGGCCGATGTCCAGGGGCGAACTGACGAGGTGGAGCCCGATCGTTCCCGGTACGCTCGCAGTAGCGTCAACTGCGAGTTGCGGCGTGGAGGTGGATGATGTTGGGTCCCCGTTTGAAGGCCTCCTATAGCCTCAGGATTGCCCTCTGTTTGTTTGGCGCGCTGCTGTTGTCGGGATGTTTCGTCGGCAGCACGGGTACCGGTTCCCGCAGTTCCGGGCCCAGCGCGAGTACCTCGTCGAGCTCCCCCTCCGATCCGGTGACGGTGACCGACTACCAGGGTGACTTCTCACTCGGGACGTCTGGTGAGTTGACAGCCTCGGAGACCCTGACTGCGTCATTCCCCGCCGGGCGTCACGGGATCTTCCGGTTCTTCGACACCCAGACGAGAGCAGCTCCGTCGGCCAGGCTGGCACCAGCGGTGACCGGCGCGACCTTGGACGGGGCTGCCACCCCGGTGTCCTACAGCTGGGAGAATGACAACCGGTACCTGGTTGCAAAGGTCGGCGACCCGAGCACCGTGCTCAGCCCGGGAAGTCACGTCTTCGTGATCTCGTACACGATCCCCAATGCCATCTTCCCCGCCGGCGCTGCCAGCGACAGCTACCAGTCGACCGCCGGCACCAACACCGCGCCGGCTGGATCTGTCTTCTATTGGAATGTCGTGGCGCCGGGATGGCAGATGCCGATACAGAAGGCGAGCTCGAGAATCCACCTGCCGTCCCCTTCAGGGCAGGTGCAGTGCACGGCGGGGGCGATGACCCCGACCAAGCAGGGACCGTGCACGATCGTCGGCGCCGGCACGCCCGAGGTCACCGTCAGCGCTCAGAACATCCCGCCGGTGAGCGGGATGACTGTGCGGGTCTCGATGGCGACGCCGCCTCCGGCAGGGTGACGTCAGGGTCGCCGGGTACTGCAGACCCAGGTGCTGGAGCCGGTCGCCGGGTCGCTCGCGACGAGTACCCACTTGCATGACTTGGCGGCTGCCGGGTTTGCCGCGGCCACGGGCACCAGCCCGCCGATTGCGAGCAGCAGCGCTCCGATGGCGATTGCCTTGGGGGACGTCTTCTTCATGATGCACTCCTCGGATTCGGTGGAACGTATGTGGCATCAGGGTCGACGGTGTGGGGTCTGACCGACAAGTGGACTCCAGTCCTAGGACTGCCGAGGGGTCATCGCTATTAGGCTGCGGGGATGAAACGCCGGGGTGTGCTCGCCGTCTACCTGGTATTGGCCGCAGCGGCTGTCGCCGTCGTGATGGTGCTGGCGTTGGCTGCGAGTCGGGCGGCGGGAACCAGCGAGGCTGTGGAAGATGCACGGGCCAAGACGTCGATCATTGCCGCGACCGCGATGGCAACAGTCCCCGAAGGGCTACTGACCGGGGATTCGGCCGCGGTGGCGGAGGTGGACTCTCTGGTCCGCGACAGTGTTTTGGCCCCCGAGGTGGCCAGGGTGAAGGTGTGGGCACCCGACGGCACCATCATCTACTCCGATGAGCCCCGCCTGATCGGCACCAAGTACCGCCTCGGAAGTGAGGAACTGGAGGTGTTGCACTCTGGTGGGGTTGAGGCGGAGCTCAGCGACCTGACCAAACCGGAGAATCGGTACGAGAGCAACGTCGGCCAGATGCTGGAGGTCTACCTACCGGTGAAGACGTCGAACGGAACACCGGTGCTGTTCGAGATGTACTACCGCTACGACTCCGTGACGGACTCAGCCCGCCGGATCTGGCTGCGGTTCGCGCCCATCGTCCTCGGCGGACTCCTACTCCTGGCGCTGCTCGAGCTCCCGCTCGCCATGTGGCTGGTCCGGCGGGTCAGGCGGGGGGAGGAAGACAAGGCCGCGTTGCTGCAGGCCGCCGTGGATGCTTCAGAGATGGAACGGAACAGGATCGCGAGCGACCTGCACGACGGTGTGGTCCAGGACCTGACGGGCATCTCATACTCACTGGCGGCGGCGGCCGGGACTTTGGCCAAGGAAGACTCTTCGATGGCAGAGCCCGTCGGTGCCGCCGCCGACCACACCCGGACCGCGGTCAGCGCACTGCGTTCGTTGCTCATCGAGATCTACCCGCCCAATCTGCGAGATGCCGGGTTGGCGAACGCGTTGGACGGGCTGCTGGCATCGCCGCGGAGCCGGGGGATCGGGGTTCGGCTGGAGATCGACCCCGACCTGAGGCTTCCGGTCGAGGTCGAGGCACTGCTCTTCCGGGGCGCTCAGGAGGGCCTGCGCAATGTGGTCACGCACGCGCATGCGACCGAAGTGTTTGTGGGCGTCGCCGAGGCAGATGGCCAGGCGACGCTGACCGTTGAAGACAACGGCGTCGGGGTCCCGCCGCACGCTTGGCAGGAACCCGAAGAGGGGCATGCGGGGCTGCGGCTGCTCGCCGACCTGGTGGCTCGAGCTGGTGGGAGCCTGACTCTGAGCGCGAACTCCGGTCGACCCGGCTCCACGTTGGCCATTACCCTGCCTTCGGTGGGGACCTCATGATCCGGGTATTGGTCGTGGATGATCATCAAGTGATCCGTTCCGGCCTCGCCACGCTGCTGGAGTCGGCCGGCGACATCTCCGTGGATGCCAGCGCGGCTTCCGGACAGGAGGCGCTCAACGCGGCTGCGGACCAGCCGACGGACGTCGTGCTGATGGATCTCTCGATGCCGACCATGGACGGTATCGAGGCCACTCGAAGGCTGCGGGAACAGCATCCGGATCTTCGAGTAGTTGTGCTGACTTCGTACGGGGACCGGCGGCGGATCATCGAGGCGCTCGATGCGGGTGCCTGTGGATACCTGCTCAAGGACGCGTCCCCCGACGACCTGGTCAACGCGGTAAGGGCAGCTGCGGCGGGGGGAGCCCCGATGGACCCTCGGGTGGGTGCGGTACTGCTGAATGAACGACAGGAGAATCGGGCAGGTCCGACCGCCGGCGCCAGGCTGTCCGATCGGGAGACGGAAGTGCTGCGTCTCGTCACGGCCGGTCGCCTGAACAAGCAGATCGCCCGCGAATTGGGGATCTCGGAGAAGACCGTCAAGGCCCATCTGACGAGGGTCTTCGACCGGCTCGGTGTGACCGATCGAACGCAGGCCGCCCTCTGGGCCGAACGTGAGGGAATCTTCAAGGACGCGACGGACTGAGATGCCAGCGGAATCCGGCCGCGTCGAGGCCCGACTCGGTCGAGATGCCCAAGAGCCCCGGGGGCCGCTGTCATTCCCGGCCTACCGGCGGATCTTCATCGCCCGGGTCGTCTCGTCCGCGGGCTCGTACATGCAGATCGTGGGGGCCACCTGGCTGGTCTACCAGCTATCGCACAGTGCCACCGCTGTCGGGCTGCTGGCCGCGCTCGCCCTGGGGCCGGCCCTCATCGGATCGCCGATCGGCGGCGCGCTCGCGGATCGATTCGATACCCGCCGCCTTGCGATAGTCCTGTCCCTGTGCCAGGCGCTGCCCATAGCGGTGATGGCCGGTTTGGCGTTCGCCGATGTGCTCACGGTCCCCTGGATCTACATCTGCGTGCTCGCCGGCGCCATTCCGTTCTCGCTCAACCAGCCGGTGCTGGCCTTGATCGTGCCGGCAACCGTGCCGCCCCGGTTCCGTCACCTGGCAGTCTCGCGAACATCGATGGCCTACAACATGACCCGCCTGGTCGGGGCTGTTATCGGGGGCGCGGTGGTCGCAGCCATCGGCGCCGGTGCCGCCTTCGCCATCAACGCCGCTTCCTACGTCGTTGTCGCAATCGTGCTTGGCCTTACGCAATTGCCGGGTGACACCGGATCCAGGCGACGACATTCGGTCGGCGTTCGTCGCGGGTTGAGCAGGGGCTGGCACTTTCCTACTGTCCAGGTCGTGGCGGTCTCGGCGGCCGTCTTCTTCAGCCTGGCGGCCCCGTTGGAGCAGTTGATGCCGGGTGTTGCCCGTAAACACAGCGACAGCGCGTTGGCGGTTGGAGTGTTGCTGGGGGCGATGGGGGTTGGTGCGCTGATGGCGAATCCGTTCCTGAGTCGCCGATTGCACGATGCCGGAACAAGCAGCCGTGCCCTCGCGACCGGCCTCACCGTGACAGCCGTGGGCCTCTTCGTGCTCGCCGTGTCGCCAGGCCACATCGCAGTGGATATCGGCGCTTTGATGATCATCGGAGCTGGGTGGGAGTTCGTCTTCGTGAGCGGGCAGAGCACGTTGGCGATCGACATCCCTGACGACATCAAAGGACGCATGATCGGACTCTTCTTCGTTCTCGTCACCGCAACAACAGCCATCGGCGCCTTGGTCGTTGGCTACTTGTTCGACACGATCGGCCTGCAGGCCTCGCTGCTCCTCGATGCTGTAGTGGTGGCGGCAGGCGCTGCCTACGTCTGGATCCGGGTTCGCAAGCGCGACCTCTGGCCTGAGAGGCAGGAAGGGGCAGAGGGCCGCAGTGAGGGCGCCTCACCCAAGGGTGTCACCGAAAGGGAATGACCGGGCAGCGTGCTGCGTCGCGTTATTCGACTTCCATGGTTTGGGGGCGGCCAATACAGTTGCTGCATGGGTGGTGTTGCGACCGCCGGCCGCATCGTGCTCCAGGATGCACCGACGCGCAATGGGGACCGTGGGCCAATTGGGTTCCGCGTCGCTGCCGTCATGCTCACCACAGTTGTCCTGGTAGTAGCTGTCGCCCGACTGGCTCTGCAATACGCGTCTCTCGGACACCTTTCCCGACCCTGGAGCAGCGCGGCCGCCGTCATTCTGGCCGTCGCGTTATTGCTCTGCCTGACGCCCCGGAGGATAGGGTGGGCTCGGACGCTCTCGGCCATCCTTGCTGCTGCCGTGATTGCGATTGAACTGCTGCTACTTGTGGAGAATCTCACCGGTGTTCTGCTGCCCGGATTCGACGGTCTCCTCTCTGGCGCGGATGATGTCACGAGGCTGCCCTTCGGCGGGCGCCCGTCGCCGTTGACGATCGGCCTTTCCATGGTGATGGCCACTGCGGTGCTGGCGCTGGCGTGGACAAGCCGCGTCGCGGTGTGGGTATCAACCTGGTGCCTCGTCCTGGCAGCATCAGCCTCGGGTTTCCTGCTGGTCGAGTTGGCCTTCCCCATGAGGATCCGGGTGGAAAGCATCTTTCAGAGCACCGCCGGATCTGTCGCCTCGTACACCCTGATGCTGCTCGGGCTGGCCATCGCAGCGGTCTGTGCGCGGCCCTACCGCTTGCCCCTGGGGCCGCTGCTGGCCACCCGCACCTGGCCGCTGGCCGTATTCTGCCTGGGCGTGCTGGCCTTCGGCACCCTGGCGTCGCAGATTGCCCAACGGCTCGTGCTGGAGTCCAGCGGCAGTCAGACCACAGCCCAATTGACCGCCCTGCTGCTCCAAGGATGCGCGGTCGTCGCGCTCGTCGGCTTCACGGTCTGGTACGCCGCGATGCAGCAGCGTCGGGCCGCGACCGCATCCTTTGCCAACGCTGTCCATGGGGCAGCTGTGCCGATGGCATTCGTCGGCCCCGACGGCATCGTACGAGACGTCAACCCGGCCTACGAAGAGTTCCTTGGACGTCCGGCGGAGGTCGTCGTGGGAACCACGTGGAACGCCCACGCGAAGGGGCAGGCCGGGTTCGACGAATGGAACAGCGAAGTGTTGGACGACCTGCTCCAGGGCAAGGTCGCGCGAACGGAACGACGTGAATACGTTCGAGCGGACAAGAGCACCGTCTGGGCCGACGTCACCATCGCAAGGGCGCAGGATCCGGCCGGCGGCGACGAGCCGCTGCTCCTCGAACAGTTGCTGGACGTGACGGCTGCCATGGTCGCCCAGCAGGAGTTGTCCTACCGATCAAGGCACGATGCACTTACCGGCCTGTTGACCCGGCAGGAGATCAGCGAGCTACTTGACGCCCACCGGGCGGACCTTCCGCGTATGGCCACGCTTGTGGCGATCTTCGACCTGGACAACTTCAAGACCGTCAACACCGCGTACGGTCACTTCGTCGGCGATCAGGTCCTCACCGAGATCGGCCGTCGGTTGGTGCAACTCAGTGGACCGCGAGGTCAGGTGGGTCGCCTCGGCGGCGACCAGTTCGTCTACGTGCAACAGTTGCCGCTCATGGACTGGACCAGAACGGTTCGACGCACAGTGGAATCGCTGATGTCCACGCTGGAACGGGACTACGCAGTGTCCGGTTTCGTGGTGCGCACGACCGCCAGCATGGGCGTGGATGTTGGGCTGCGGGAGAAGACCGGCGAGCAACTCCTCCGAAACGCCTCCGCAGCGCTGGCCCAGGCCAAGCGGGCGGGTGGACGTCGATGGCAGATGTTCGACGACGACTTCCACGCGCAGGCCCAAGACCAAGTGCAGTTGCTCGAACATCTGCAGGCGGTCTTCAGGGACTCGGATCAGGATCAACTCGAGACATGGTTCCAGCCCATCGTCAACTTGGACGAGTTGGGCACGGCCGCCTATGAGGCCCTCGTCCGATGGCATCATCCGACCCGGGGCATCCTGGTCGCGGGTGCATGGATCGAGATCGCGGAGACGGATCATTCCTTCACATTTGTTTTCGATGATCTCTACATACAATCCCCACTCGGTAACACCG
>CAYMPK010000023.1:14807-19532 GCA_964392145.1 uncultured Actinomycetes bacterium
GACGCTCACCCAGGCCATGGAGTTCGCGGCGCAGCTTCCCGTTGGGCGCCGGGTATCGGTCAACGTGTCAGGTGCCCATCTGACGTCGCGGGAGTTCCCCGAGTTCGCCGATCTGGCACTGGAGTTGAACCGACGCGACCCCGGGCGCCTCGTTCTCGAACTGACGGAAACGACCCTGGCCAACATGACTAATCCGAGCCGCGCCAGGCTGAGTCAATTGGTCGATGCAGGCATAGAGTTGTGGGCCGACGACTTCGGTACCGGCTACTCGTCGGTGGCTCATCTCCGGGACCTGCCGCTCACGGGCCTGAAACTGGACAAGTCCTTCGTATCGGACCTGGATGATCCCGATTCGCCGGTCTACCGGATAGCGGACGGACTCGCCGGTCTCGCGGAAGGGCTCGGGCTCACGACCGTCGCCGAAGGGATCGAGACCCCCAGGCAGGCCCAGCGGGCGGCCGCCGCTGGCTGGACTTTCGGACAGGGCTGGCTCTTCGGTCGTCCCAACACCGCGAGCCATTGGATCGCCGGTGAGTCAGCTGCTCAGGAGCAGCCGCGCGGTGCACAAGCGCTCGAGAGCCACGGCCAGGGATAGTTCTGTTGGAGGGGGCCCGACCATGAGTATCCACACCATGTCCCCGGTGGACCATGCCTGGTATCGCATGGATTCCCCGGAGAACCTGATGATGGTGCACGCGATCATGTGGACCGATACACCCCTGGACTGGGAAGCTCTGCGAACTGAGATGACCGAGCGGATGGTTGTGCGGTTTCCGAAGTTCACGCAACATCCCATTCCCGCGGGCCTGCCGCTGGGCCGCGCACGGTGGCGACAGGATGAGGACTTCGATGTGGATCGTCACATCGTCCGACATCTGCTGGAACCGCCCGGTGACAGGCGGGCCCTGGCCGAGTACGTAGGTCAGCAGATCCCGCAGCCGATGGATGTGTCGCACCCCATGTGGCAGGTGCACTTCATCGACGGCCTCGGAAGCGGTTCCGCCGTGTTGTTCCGGATGCATCACAGCATCGCCGACGGCATCACGCTGACAAGGGTGCTGCTGTCGTTGACGGCATCTGAGTCCAGCCATGCTGGGTTCATCGCCCCCGCCGGGCGCGGCACCGTGGAGGGTGTCACCTCGGCCGCCCGCGGCCTCATCGCCGAGGGATTCCGGACGATCCGTGACCCTGCCAGGGTGGTCGCTGTTGCAGCTGCCGGAACTCGAGGATTCCAGCGGCTGGTCCATCTGGCGACGATTCCCCAGAAGCCGCGAAGTGCCCTCGCCGGACCAGTGGGTGCCAAGAAGCAGGTGACGTGGACCCATCCCTGGCCATTGGCCAGTATCAAGGACATAAGCCGCTCTGCCGGCGTGACGGTGAACGACGTGCTTCTGTCGGTGCTTGCGGATGCCCTCAGCCGCTACCTCGCGGAGGAGGCGACCCCGCTGGAATCGGTGCGGGTGATGGTTCCGGTCAACCTGCGACCGTTGGATCGACCGCTCTCAGCCGACCTTGGCAACGCCTTCGGTGAGTATGTGGTCACATTGCCCACTGGCGACATGGACCCGCTCAAGCGGCTGGCGCGAATGCGCGAGATCACGGAAAGCCTGAAGGATTCCCCGGAGGCCGTCGTGGCCTACCTCACGTTGATCGCGATCGGGCTCTCCCCGGGGCCGGTGGAGGACCTATCCACCCGCCTGTTCAGCGGCAAGGTGGTCGCGACGGTCAGCAACGTCCCGGGGCCCAGATCTCAGGTGACCCTGGCCGGAACCCCCGTGACCGGGATCATCGGATGGGTTCCGGCGGCCGGTGATGTCGGTCTTGGAGTGTCCATGTTCTCCTACGACGGCCACGTTCTGGTGGGTCTCATCGCGGATGCCCTGCTGATCCCGGACCTTGGACGATTGGCCGGCCACTTCACCGCGAGCCTCACGGACTTGGCCGACGCGACGGCCACGCCTCGATCGGAGAGGCGCTGACGTCCGCTAGAGGACTTTGCCGAGGAATTCCCGCAACCTTGGACTCGACGGGTTGGCCAGGACCTCGCGGGGCGGCCCGAAGTCTGCGACAACTCCCGCGTCGATGAAGGCGAGGGTGTCTCCGACCTCGCGAGCGAAGCCCATCTCGTGAGTAACGACCATCATGGTCATGCCGTTCTCCGCCAGCTGGCGCATCACGTCGAGCACATCGCCGACCAACTCGGGGTCGAGTGCGGAGGTCGGCTCGTCGAAGAGCATCAGTTCTGGTTCCATGGCCAACGCGCGGGCAATGGCCACGCGCTGCTGCTGGCCACCGGACATCTGCGCCGGGTAGCTGTCACCGCGGTCGCCGAGCCCGACCGAGGCCAGCAGTTCGACTGCCCTCTCCTTGCTGGTCTTCTTGTCGCGACGCTTGACGACCACGGGGCCGGCCATGACGTTCTCGGCGGCGGTCATGTGTGGGAACAGGTTGAAGCGCTGGAATACCATGCCGATGCTGCGACGTTGGGCTGCGACTTCCTTGTCCTTCATCTCGTGGAGTTTCCCGCCACGTTGGATGTAACCGATCAGGTCGCCGCCGACCCAGAGCCGACCGGCGTCAATCTTCTCCAGGTGGTTGACGCACCTGAGGAAGGTCGACTTGCCACCGCCGGAGGGGCCGACGATGCACGCCACCTCCCCGGTCCTGACCTCGAAGTCGATGCCTCGCAGCACCTCGTTTCGCCCGTAGGACTTGTGGACTTGTTCGGCCTTGACCATCAGGTCGGGGGAGGGTGGTTGCGGGTCCATGGTTCAGCCGCCTATCCCGAGCCGAGCCTTGACCTTCTGGAAGGGTGTCGGCGGCAGGTCCCGCATCGCCCCCTTGGCGTAGTAGCGCTCGATGTAGTACTGCCCGACCATCAACACCGATGTCAGCGCGAGGTACCACAGACTGGCCATGATGGCCATGGGGAAGGGCTTGAATAACCGGTTACCGATGTCCCCGGCCTGGAAGAACAATTCGGTGGTCAACGGGATGACGCCGACCAGCGATGTCGTCTTCAGCATGCTGATGGTCTCGTTGCCGGTCGGTGGCACGATCACTCGCATCGCCTGCGGCAACACGATGAATCGCAGGGTCTGCATCCGACTCATCCCGAGGGCAGTGGCCGCTTCCTCCTGTCCCTCATCGACGCTGATGATGCCAGCCCTGACGATCTCGGACATGTACGCCGCCTCGTTGAGGCCGAGCCCGAGCAATGCCGCCACGAACACCGGGATGAGGGTCTCCGTGTCGAACTGGATCATCTCCGGGCCGAACGGGATACCCAGAGCGAAATGCTGATACAGGGCGATGATGTTGCCCCACAGGAACAGCTGGACATACACCGGGGTTCCGCGGAAAACCCAGATGAAGACCCAAGCGGAACTGCTCAACACCGGGTTGGGCGACAGTCGCATGATCGCGAGCACGATGCCCAGAACCAAACCGATGATCATGGAGAGGATAGTGAGAACTATCGTCACTCCGACGCCCTTGAGGATCGGCGGTGAGAAGATCCACTCGCCGATCAGCGGCCAGTCCCAGTTCGGGTTCGTCAAGACCCCGTGCAGGAACATCGCCGCGAACAGCGCGATGACAGCCGCGCCGATCCATCGCCCGGGGTGACGGACGGGGACCGCCACTATCGCCTCAGGGCGCTTGCCTTGGTCGGTCCTCGTCGCGTCCTCAGTTTTCATCTATCCTCCGAAGGCGGGGTGCCGCGTGCCAGCCGCCGTCCCGCCAACCTCAGGAAGCCTGCGGATTGACCTCAGAGGTCTTGATGGCACCGTTGCCGACTCCCCACTTGTCCAGGATCTTCTGGTAGGAGCCGTCGTCGATCAAGGACTGGATAGCGCCCTGGATCGTCTTGGCGAAGGCGGTCTCGCCCTTGGGAACCACCACGCCGTAGGGCGCTGAGTCGTAGACGTCACCCAGCGTCTGCAGTTTGCCGCCGGTCTGCTGGACCGCGTAGTCAACCACGGGCGAGTCGGCCAGCATCGCGTCGACCTTTCCGCTGACGACCGCCGTGGTGACGTCCGACTGCAGGTTGTATTGCTGGATGTCGATCGCCGGCTTGCCGGCCTTGGTGCAGGCGGCACTGCGTGCGGTGATGTCGTCGACCTGCACGGTGGCCTTCTGAACGCCGATCTTCTTGCCGCAGGCGTTGTCGGGGGCAATGTTCTCCGGGTTGCCCTTGGCGACCGCCCATTGGGTTCCCGCGTTGAAGTAGCTGATCATGTTGACCTGCTTCTCTCGTTCGGGGTTGATCGTGAAGGACGACATGGAACTGTCGTACTTGCCGTTGGTCACTCCGACGATGAGTGAGTCGAAGTTGGCGTTGGACCATTGCCCCTGCAGTCCGAGCCGAGCGGCGATTGCGTTGCCGAGATCAACGTCGACACCGACGATCGTGCTGCCGTCCTCGGCGATGAACTCGTTGGGGGCATAGGACGCATCCGTGCCGAAGGTCAACTTGCCCGACGATTTGATGTTGGCCGGAACCTGCGCCGCCAGCGTTGAATCCGCCGACACCGTTGGCAGGGCCGCAGCTGACCCGGAGGCGGAACTGCTGCTGGAGGAACTGCTCCCGCCACAGGCTCCGAGGGTGAAGGCCGCTGCGCCGACAGCGAGTCCGATGGCAACACGGCGGGTGGTGGTGGACGATCGAAGCATCGGTGGTTCCTCCTGCGGGGCAGCCATCCTACCTGCGACTGGGGAGAGCGG
>CAYMPK010000024.1:0-19325 GCA_964392145.1 uncultured Actinomycetes bacterium
ACGGGGGTCCTTGACGTACCAGTTCTTGAAGGCCGGCGAGAAGTACTCGAGCCTCTTGCGAGCGACCTCCAGATCCAGGATGTCCAGGTCGCGCCAGGCGCTCGGACCAACCCGCGGCGGCGCCCACCAGGCGCCACCGAGCCGCGCCAGCCATTCATCGTCGAACTCGACCGTCTCGAGCCACTCGTGCAGCCCGCGCGGATTCGCCGACTCGACGGCCCACTCAGTCCCGTGTCCAGGGTCGAGGCCCAGTTTCTCGACAACGGACGCGACCGCACTGGTGCCGGAACGGTGCATGCCTAGGATCAGCACGCTCATCTGCGGCCCCTTCTCGCTTCGGCGCCGGGAATCGGCCCTCCATCCCCGCCTAGGCGAGGGTATCAGTGGCGACCGTGCCGCTGGGGGACCATGCACCGGGACCCGCTTGACCGGCCAGATCGCGCCCTTGTAGCGTCCATAGAGTGCCCGATTCCGATGCCCTCAGGATCGACATCCTCCTGCCGGCGCTGTTCGAGGGGTCGGGAGGTCTACGGACGGTCGTGGCATTGGCCGACGATCTCGCTGAGGCAGGCTTCAACGTTCACATCCATGTCGAAGTCGACGAGTCGAAGCCACGCAAGCACCAGCCACCCCGCGACGTCCGTCAGGAACTGTCCGAGCTCTATGGACTGCACCGCGCCGATGCGCATCTCGGGTGGCCCACGAGGCTGCCTGATAGCGCAGTAATCGTGGCAACCGCCTGGTTCTCCGTCGTGGCGGTGTCGAAGATCGTGTCACCGGCGCGGCGGGTCTACTTCGTGCAGGACTACGAGCCGATGTTCCTTCCCCGCGGTGACCTCCAGCTGGCGGCTGAGGCGAGCTACGAGGCAGGCCTGGAAACCATCGTCATCGGTTCCTGGCTTCGCGATCACCTCCGCGAACGCCACGGGGTGGCCGCCGACTCGGTCCCATTCACCGCCGACCTCACCCTGTACACCGACATCGGTGACGCTGACACGCCTACCCGACAGCGTCTTGTGGCCCTCTACCAACCCGAGAAGCCGCGCCGCTGTGCCGGGCTTCTCAGCCTGGCGCTTCGCGACTGCATGACTGCCACACCTGACCTGGAGGTGGTGACTTTCGGCAGCGCCGACGGCCCGCACCTCGGAGGCAACCACCGGCACATCGGACTTCTGCCCCGCAGGAAGCTGCCCGCGCTCTACCGGTCCGCGACTGTGGGGGTGGCGCTGAGTGCCACCAACACGAGTCGAGTGCCCTTCGAGATGATGGCCTGCGGCCTGCCGGTGGTGGACCTCGACCTGTCCAGTAACGCGGCCAACCTGCCCCGGGCCGGCAGCGTACTGGCCAAGCCCGACCCCGCATCACTCGCTGGCAGCATTATGGAGGTGCTCGGCAACCCCGAACGGCGCGAAGCGCTCTCGCGGGGAGGACGGGACTTCATGTCCCAACGACCACATCCGTTGGAGGGCTCTACTTTCGTCGACATCGTCCGGCAGCGACTGCTGGCACCTGCGCCGGCGCCCCGAGCCACCGACGAGGGGACCCTGCCCTGGCACCCGACGTACGCCCGAATGGCCTCTGAGCAGGCTACGTTCTCCCGCAAGTTCGCCCGCCGGGTTGCCAAGGCGCTCAACGCGCGACTGGATCCATAGACAGCGTCAGCAGGTCGTTGTTCCACATCCCGTGCACCGGTCGTTCCGGCACCGAGGTGAAGCCGGCCACCCCCTGCACCCAGGAAACGATGTGGTGATGGTGCTCGTGGCGGCCGTCCCCCAGCCCGATCGTCAGCACGTAGTCGCCTGGTTCGACCTCCGGCCACTCGATCGACATCGACACTTCGTAGGATCCCGGGGCAAGCCTGTCCAGCACGAAGTTCGAGCCCAACGAGTTCTGTCCGAACACCGGGTTCCCCACCCGGTCGCGCATCAGGTAGCCGAGCACCGGGGCCTCAACCACGATCCCTACCTCGCACAGGAACCGCAGGGTGATGACCTGACCGGGCACGCAAGGCCACAGTTCTCCGGACAACTGCACCGGAATCGGACTGTCCGCGCTGCGTGCCTCCGCCACGACATGGCTGATGCTGAAGGCGTCCGGGTTGCTCGAGGAGTTCGGGTCCACCTCGCGCGCGGTGGCATCGGTCGCGAGTGAACTCTGCTCACCCGCCTCGCCGTCCCCACCCGCCGACCCAACGTCGTTTCCTCCCGCAATCCCGGAGCGCTCGGCTAGGTGAATCGCGGTGTAACGCTGCACCGCCTCCAGCGGGGCCCCCTCAAAGACCAACTCGCCCTTGTCGAGCAGGATGCAACGGTCAGCGAGTTTCGCGGCGGTGGCCAGGTCGTGGGTGACGATGATCTTGGTGACATCGGCCAACTCGTTCTCGATGAACGCGTAGCACTTCTGTTGGAAGAACACGTCTCCCACCGCGAGTGCCTCGTCCACGATCAGGATCTCCGGACTGACGTGCACCGCAGTGGCGAAGGCGAGTCTCACGTACATGCCGCTGGAGTAGGTGCGCACCGGCTCATCCATGAAGTCACCGAGTTCGGCGAACGCCTCCACGACAGGCTCGCGCTCTCTGATCTGTGCGTCCGATAGACCCAGGATGCTGGCGTTCAACCGGTAGTTCTCGCGACCGGTGAAATCGTTGTTGAAGCCCGCGCCGAGCTCGAGCAGGGCCGAGATCCGACCGCGCACATCGATGCTCCCGGCGGTTGGCGTGAGGGTCCCGGTGATCATCTCGAGCAGGGTGGATTTGCCGCTGCCGTTCCGCCCGATGATCGCGACCGTGGATCCGACTTCGATGTCGAACGAGACATCCTGCACGGCCTTCACCTCGAAGCCGTATTCCTTCGATCGCCCGAGACGGCCGCTGATCCCCTGCAGCACCCGCTGGTAGGGCCTGCCATACACCCGGTAGGTCTTGCTGACACCGCGGATGGATATCGCGGGATTCGATTCACATGACATCGGCGAAACCTCGTGCTGCCCGCGTGAAGATTGTCAGTCCGAGCCACCAGATGACGACCGACGCGATACCCCAACCCAGCAACGGCACCAGGGGCGGGAGAGTGCCGAAGAACAACAGGTCCTGCGAGGCCGGGATGATCGTGGCGAGGGGGTTCAGCCAGACCATGATGGTGCGCAAGGGCTCCGGAACCGCGGTTATCGAGTAGAAGATGGGGCTGAGGAAGAGTAGCGAGGTCGTCAGCAGCGGCACGATCTGAACGGCGTCCCGAAAGTATGGGGAGGCGCTGGCGACGATCATCGCCAATCCGGCGCTGGCAAGCCACAGGATCGCCACCGGGATCGGATAGAGGATGAGTGTCCACGGGGGCACCCCCTCGAGGATCACGTACATCACCAACAGCGGCACCAGGCTGAGGATGAACGACATCAGCGCACCGAAGGACGACGCGATCGGGATCAGGCGCACGTTCATCGTCGTCCGCTTGATGAGGGTGGAGTTGTTCTGGGCCAGGCTCGTCGACGTGTTCAACAGGTCGGCGACCATGACGAAAAGCACCAGCCCGGAGAAGATGTACAGGGCGAAGTTGCCTTCTTTCCCGTCCGGACGGGGCCACCGCGCCTTGAAGACGGTCGAGTAGATGATCGTGTAGATGATCAGCAGGATCAGCGGAGCGAGAATCGCCCAGCCAAGACCCAAGAAGGAATCGCGATACCTCATCTCGATCTGGCGAATGGCCAGCCGTCGAACCACACCCCAGGACCCGCGGACCTTCGCCGGGACGAGTCGGGCAGCCCGGGAGTCAGTCGCCACGGCTGACCTCCCGATGCAAGGCACGCGCTCCGGCAGCCATGGCCATCACCTTGACCAGATCGCGAGGCGGCTGCGACGCGATCAATTTGACAAGGTGCAGGAACGTTCGCGACGAAGCCTCCCAGTCCGGCCAGGCATCCGCCGTCGCCTTCGCTCCCCGCTGAAGCCTGTCAAGCAGCGCCGGGTCGCTTCGCAGGGCAGTGAGGGCTGCCTTCGTCGCCGCATCGTCGTCGGTGGGAACCACAATGCCGTTGAGGTCATCCACCACGTACTCCTCGGCACCTGTCACGTCATTGCACACGACAGTGCCGCCGCAGTGGAACATCTCCAACGGAGGGCCGAACATGCCCTCCACCTGGCTCAGTTTCAACAGGACATCGCACGAACGATAGATCTCGGCAGTTCCGGTCGCCGGCACCCGACTGAAGACGCGGTCGGCATTGGCCCGCTGCGCGACCGGAGAGGGCGTGAGCAGCCACACTTCGTCGGCCCCGGCCTCCTTGGCCAGGAGCAGGCACCTATCGACCTGCTTCATCTCGCTCTCCAGCGCCCCCTCGACGAGGACCCGCAACCGCCCGGCCCGCCGGGGCGAAACGGTGACGCCCTCTGGGCCGTATCGACTCTTGTCGATCCCGTTGCGCGCAATGAACGACGGCGCCTCATGCTCGAATGCCAGATAGGCCTGAATCCAGGTCGCGATCGTGATGACCGGCAACCCCATCGTGTAGGTCAGTTCCGCCAGGCCCGCCTGGCCACGATCGGGGCCCTGCGCGTAGAACCTGGACTCGATGCTCTGGATGAAGTAGATGGCATGCCGGAACCGGATCTCCGGCAGGTGCAGCACCGTTGGCCACCAGGTCGCGATCGCGACGTCGAACTTCTCATGACGGATCTCCGCGAGGGTGGCGAATCGGAGCTCGGACAGTGCCGGGTGCCAGTCCTTGGCAGCGACATCCAGCGGGAACAGCGGAACGATGGTGACGTCCACACCGTGGCGGTGGGCGTACATCGCGTGCTCGAAGATCACGTAGGTTCCGCCGCTGATGTCAGCCGAGCCGATCAGGAACAGCAGCGAATTGTCAGCCGCGGAGGCGAGACCAGACCCGTAGCGGGCGTAGTACTCGTGAAGCCAAGGATTGAACTTGTTAGTCACGCGGGTCACGCGCCGACCCCTCCCCGTTGAGGTCACCGGCGAGCAATGCGGTTACCGGGGCCCAGACTCGGAACCCCGCCGGCCAGCCACTGGACGCCTCTGCTTCTGCCAGTCGACGGTCGAGTTCGGCACCGGCCCAGGAAGCATCTGGTCGTGACTTGCCGAAGCTGGTCACGTTGAACGCCCCAAAGGTGTCGTCATGATCCGAATCAAACCAGAGTTCGGCCATCCCAGGAGTGGGAGCCAGCCAGAGTCGCCGCGCCTCGCGATTGACGACAGGCTTGAGCATGTCAGCGGTGATTCCGAAGGTCGACATCCACCTCGCGATGAGGACCGCAACGTCCTTCGAACCCTGTTGGAAACTTGCGATACCCGCTGACACCTGGCCGGATTCACGTTCGAGCACTGGTTCGACAACGCCGGTCGACGGGTCGGCCCGGTAGCTCACGGCCGATGGCACGTCAGGGGTCCAGGGGCGTTCCAGAGCAGCCGGGGGCTCGGCGAATGCGAATTCATCGCCGAGGTTGCCGTCGAAGGCAATCGCGGTCTTGGTGTTGCCCGGCTGCTGCGGATTCAAGAAGGGAAAGATCCCGAAGTAGAAGCCGCGCAGGTCAGACAGGCCAAGGGCCCGGAACAGATTGTCCTGGATGGTCCCCCGCCAGCCGATGTCCACGACGATCATCGGTTCGGACAGTTCGGTGTTGCCGCCGATGTAGTCGGCCAGACGTTGACGTGCCTGTGCAACGTGGCGGGACAACGCCGCCTCCACCGCCGGGTCGGAGAGGAAGGCGGCGATCCGCGGATCGCTGGAGGCGTCCGGAAGCTGCTCGGAAACCTCGATGCCATGGGCGGCCAGTTCTTCCGTGAACTCCTCGGGATCAAGACCGATGCTGGCGAGCATGGCCTCCGCCGACTGCTTCGCGTACATGCTCCACATCCGCCGCATGCTGGCGTGGAATGGCGGTTCCAAGGACGCCTGGAAGGTCGATCGCCTACTCACTGCGAGGTGGACGGCGCGCACCTCCGGAGCCAGGGGTGGCCTGAGGACTGGCTCGATCAGGTCGTGGATCTGCGCGAGGAACATCCCTTCGCGGCTGACGTAGTGCACCCTGTCCAGTCCGAGCTTCCACGCCTCCTCCAGGCCACGCGCCACCAAGGCGACAGCGAGCAACCCGAACGACCGGCCATCCATTCGATGCCTGTCGGGGGTTGGATTCAACACGGAGAAGTTCCGCAGTCGTCCATCCAACTCGTCGACGCAAGCATCCAGGTCGTCCGGTCCGAATTTCCCGGGAGCTGGAAACCGCGAGTTCGCCAGCACCTTCACCGCTCGGCCTCCGCCGCGCTCCTGATTGACGATGTCGGAGAAGTCGTTGTCCCCGATGTGGACGTGCCGTGTCGGGTGGACGCCATGTTCGCGCCTGATCACCTCGAAGAGAGCCCCATCGAGCCGTTTGGAGACTCCGTGATCAACGGACACGTACATCTGCACGTCCGCCCAATTCGGAGCGACGCGAGTCACCACCCGACGAAGATCATCCTCCGGCAGATAGAAATCCGAGGCGATCACGACAGGGACGTCGAGGGAGTCCAACAGCCCCGCCACTTCCTCGATGGCACTGCACGACTCGATCTCATCGACGATCTCCGCCTCCACCAGCGCGTCGGTCAGCTCCTCCACCTCGTTGCCAACCGGGTGCCCGAGGCGTAGAAGGGTCTGCCTCACAACCTCGCGGAGTTGGTACTCCTGGCCCGCGCTCTGCAATGCCAGGTCGTACTCGACGTCCACGCGGACCTGTGCGACCTCGAACACCGTTCGCCCGGCAACCCGCGGCAGCACGGTCGGGAGCAGGAGCATCCGCCGAGCCGTTGCGGTCTTGGCCGAATCAGCCGGTCGTTCACGCTCGATGAGCGTGTCCCAGAGGTCCACGGAAACCAGGCCGGGTTCGTGCTGGGTGACCTGTCTGAGGAGGGGCAGATCGACCCTCGATCGGAGCTCGTGTGTGCCCGATCTAGCCGACTCCTGAGATGAGCTTCGCCGTCCGCGCCGTGCGCGGTTGATCCGCTTCGACAACGAGGCTGGCAAGGAGCGCCGCAGTGCCTTGACCTGTTCCTTCGGCGAGACCTCCAACAACTCCAACCGTTGCCGGGAATCCCCCACGGCGATCAGCTGGTCCGAGACCGCCCGATAGTTGGAGATGGCATTGGCCAGCGCTGCATCCCGGGCGGTGACCTCAGCCGCGAGCCGGGCGATCTCGTGGTCCCTCTCGTCAACCAGCCTGGCCTGGGCTCCGATCGCGTTGTCCCGGTCGGCGATGAGTTCGTCCTGGTGCGCTATCAGTGCCACCCGCTCGTCAACGAGCACAGCCTGCTGGCGAATCGCCTCGTCGCGGTCCTCGATCATGCGCTCGTGGATCCGGTAGGCCACGGTGAGATCGTGTTGGCTGGCGGCCATGGGATAGTAGGCGCGCCACCGGGCGAACTCCTCGCCCAGCAGGTAGTCCCACCCCTGCGTTCCCTTAGGGAGGACGACGCCCAACCCGAAATTGTGGTCGAATGCGAATCCCGGGTACTCACCGGCGACGCGCTCCAGGTAGAAGTCGGCGGATCCATAACCGCTGTCCACTGCCACGTCGTGGAGCAGCATGAGTCCGTTGGGGGCCAACTTGGGTAGCCACGACTCGAAGTCATGCCTCGCCGCTTCGTAGGTATGCAAGCCGTCGATGTGGATGAGGTCCACTGACCCATCTTCGAACTCACTGAGGGCCTCGTCGAAGGTCGAGCGGTGAATATGGCACGACACGTCGGAGAACTCGGCCAGATTGCGCGTGAAGGTTTCGAAGACCTCCTCACCGTAGAAGCCGGCGTGCTCATCGCCCTGCCACGTGTCCACCGCGTGGAGGTTCGTACTCGCACCGGTCTCTTGCACGAACTGACAGAAGGCGAAGAACGAGACGCCGTAGTGGGCACCCAGTTCAACGATGGTCCCGGGCTGTCGCCAACTCAACAAGTCGTAGGCGAAACCTCGGTGGCCCGACCACGGTCCGGTGGCCCGATCGGGGTCGAACTCATCGCCCCGGAAGGTCGGCGAATGCACCCGCCACGCCTCCTGGGGATCACTCCACATAGCGCAAACAATACGGCACCTCATCACGACCAGTTGCGCCCGTGTACGGGCGCTGCCGTGCCTGACTACCGCTAGAGGGTGAAGGCCAGTCGATCGATGACCTGGTTGCGCCACTCGCTGTTGCGGCGGACCGTGTCGCGCACCTGGGCCTCGGAGGAGGGCTTGCGAAATGCCAGGGAGAGCACGGAGCGGGCGAACCCCACCGGAAGTTCGATGTTGTACTCCCGGAATGCGGTGAGCAGGGAGCGGTCGTCCACCGACATCGGGAACCAGTCGACGATCGGCGACTGGAATGCATCCGCGACGACGACCTCGTTGAGGTCCTGTTCGAACGCCAACTCGAAAGTGTGATGGGTGACACCCAGACCGAGTCGTCGTCGCTGCGTGAGGGCGGCTTCGATGCCCTGGGTCTCCGCCAGGACCCGCAGGTCCTTGCCGAAGCGCAAACCATCACCTTGCTGCACGAGCCAACGCTCGAAGTACGGGTCCGGGACCATGCTCGCGAACGGGACACCGAAGGTGTGGCCGTCGAAGTAGGCGTAGTAGTTGGGCGTCTCGGCGATGACCAGCAGGTCGCCGGGGTGCAACGCCTTCCAGGCGGCGCGCAGGTAGGAGATGCGTTCCTCTTCCAGCAGGTGTTCGACGACCGCTAAGAAGACGAACGTCGTACCGGGCTCGACCGCTGCCAGCGCCCCCTCCAGAATCTCCTCCGGGCCCGCGAGTTGGACCTCGGCATTCCTCACACCGAAAACGTCCATGCGAGATCGGAATGCGTCCACCGAGGGTTGATCGATCTCGAAACCCGCCACCGCGCGGGCGTAATAGGAGAAGGCGAGTGCTGAGGACCCGCAGCCCGACCCGAAATCGATCACCTTGCTTCCGCCGAGCGGGCGGACGGCCTGCACCCAGGGCACGACGAACTTCAGCGCATTGTCATGACGCCTGAAGACAACATCCTCGACTGCCGCCGCGTTCGCCGGATCGGCAGCGTAGGCGGGGTCCCACCCCGCGGTGGCCGCCTTGGCGATGGTGTCGTACTGCTCCCGTGTCAGGCGCCCCTCGAGCAGGTGATCCGAGTAGTTCCCGGGATTCATGTGCCCCCATGGTCCGACCGCTCCGCGAATGCATCGCACCGGGGCCAGAGGATCCACCAGCGTCGACAAGGGAAAACCCGGATGCCGACATGCTACGCAGAGTCGATGTCAGCCACCGGGCTGGGCTGTTCGTCTTCGACACCGCCGACCGCTCCAGCGCGAGCGCTCGATACGCACTGCTCGAGAATGGCGGCCACTTCCGCCGCTTGCTCGGCACTCGACCGGATTCCACTCGCGCACGAGGGATCCGGTGTGAAGCGGCCCGGATCGTCCAGGATGTCGTTGATCGCGGCAGCAAGTTCTTCGTGACGGCCATTCAGGGGGATTACGGTCCCGTTGCCGCCATCGACGATGTCCTCGGAGGCTCCGCCGCCCGCGGTGACGATGCACCACACCCCTCGCAGAGTGGCCTCCCGCACAGTGAGACCGAAACTCTCGCGCCATTGGGAGGGGAATAGCAGCACGTCGATCCCGCCGAAGAACTCGTCGAGACCGTCGCGGGTCCAACCCGGAACCAGTTCCACGGTTCCCGGCACCGTCCAATGCGATGCCCGCATGCTCGACCGCCCGAGATTCTTCGACCCGTCAACGACCTTCAGCACATAGTCGTCGCGCGGCAGACTCGCAAGGGCAGCCAGCACCTGATCGCCACCTTTGAGCGGACCACGCCCACCGACGAAGCCGAACCTGACCGGTCCTCGGTACGGGGGGCGCTGGAAACCCTCACGGGGTTGAGTCACTCCGTTGCGGTTGACGCGCAGGATCGAACCGTCCACCCCGCTGCCGACCATGACTCGGGCCCAGTACTCGCTGGGCACCAACACCGCATCGCACCTGTTGAGCACGTCCGTGGAGCGTTGCTGACGTCGCACGTGCGCGACCGGATCCGGGACGCAGGTCGCGCAGACGTCGGCTTGAATACCCACCTGGCCGCAGAACCTGCCGTCCTCGCGGATCATGAACTGCCGCTCGCAGAACCACCAGGCATCGTGCAACGTGACGACGGTCGTGATCCCCGCGGCCATGCTCGCCTCGACGCAGCCGACCCCCAGGTGCTGCACCGCGTGGAAATGCACCACATCCGGTTGCACAACTCGCAGCACCTCCGCGAACCGCGCGGCGATGGCCTCGTTGTCGTAGTGCAGTTCCTCATCGTCCGAGTAACCCGGCAGCCCCACTGCCAGCACCGGCAAACCGTTCCCCTGGTAGCGGAAGAGTTCCCCCCGTCCGATCCTGGCGTCCCGGGTGCCGGTGAACACCGTCACCTCATGACCAGCTTCCGCGAGCGCCGTCGCCTCCTCCTCGGCGATCACGGTCGCCCCACCGTAGGAGTCGGGGGCGAAGTGCAGATTGACGATGAGGATCCTCATGCGGCACTTCCCGCGGCCACGCGACGTGGATGGAGGGTGTCGAGCATCGCCGACAACTGGCGGGCTGGCCCGTTGGGCAGTTTCGCGCGCGCCACATCTCCGGCGGCAGCGGTCACGATCGCCTTCCGCAGTCCGGCGTCGGCGGCAAGCCGTTCGAGCTGATCTTGCCAATCGCGGGAAGTACGAGCGATCAGCCCAGTGACGCCGTCGACGATGGTCTGGCCGTACACCGTCGGCGAAGCCACCACCGGCACCCCCACCAAGGCGGCCTCCAGGAACTTGATGTTGCTCTTGAATTGGTTCATCCCGCCGTCGAGCAGCGGTGCGATGGCGATATCCGCGCGGGCGATCTCGCGCAGGTACTCCCCGTAGTTGAGCTCTTCGAGACGCTCAACCTTGGCTGAGAAGGGTTGCAATTCGACCGGCAGCGCCAGCGGTCCGACGAGCCGCAGCTTCGCCTGCGGATTCCCGGCCAACAATCCGGCCAGGGCCGTCCCGGCCAGAGCCAGGTCGGCGTCGTGCGCCCGGGAGCCCGATCCGTAGATCACGACCAAAGAGTCCTGCTCCACGCCCAGGGTCCCGGCTGCGCGTTCGATCTCGACGCCTCGGCCGATGGACAGCATCGTCTCATCGACGCCGTTCGCCACCACGAACGCATCCCCGGGCACGTGACGGGCCATATCCGCGGCGAGCGGCTCCGTCGATGCCAACACATGGTCGGCTTGCCGCATGGCCGACAGGATCTCGCCGGCGTCGGCCTCCACCTGGCGTCGCAGTCCCCGTGGGATGGTGTCGAAGTTGGGATTGTCGATGAGCAGATCACGCCGGTACATCGCGTCGTCGAGTTCGTAGACAACGGGGATCCTCAGGCGCCGAGCTTCCGCCACGAGGGCTCGTAGCTGCGGCCCGTCCGGTTGCCGGTAGACCACCAGCACGGAAGCGAGCTGCAGCCGGGTGATCGCTTCGGCGGGGTCGGCCAACGAGACGGCCCAGGCCGGTACCCCGAGCAGCGCCAGGGCGTCCAGTTTCTGCTGGACCCGATAGTGCCAACACTGTTCCAGGTGCCGCTCAGCCACGATCAGTACGGATAGCGGCCAACCGGCACCCGCGGACGGCGGGATGCGGCCGCTGGGCAATCTGGACACCCGTGACCGGAACCGGTTGTCACCGTAGAGCCGGGCCGCCGCGTACAACTCCTTCACACCGTGCTCCTGCACGACCTGAATGCCCTTGTTCGCGAGCGACCTTGCCCCCCGTACCTTGTCCCGGCCTCTGCGCCATCGCTGTTGCATGACCCGAAGGTACTCGTTGGCATCCGGCAGGTAGCACGAGTGGCTGCCGAGAAACTGTGACCCTGGGCCGCAGGGACGCCACGAGGTTCATCCCGAATGCCGCGTCCATGACCCCAGGAGCGGCTAGGCCCAGCGAAATACCGCGCCCGTATGCTGCAAAGGTGATCCCCGCGCTGGCTCCCCTGTCTTCCTGGGGTGCCCGCATCCTCTGGTGGGGATTGGTCGCGGTGACGCTCATCTGGATGACCCTGTTCACCGCGGGAATCTCGGTTGCCGTACCCACGTGGATGAGTCTCGTCCTGACCGTCTGCGGACTGATCGTCGCCATTGCCGGCATCCTGGCTCGAACACCTTCGCCGCTACGGGCATGCCTGGCCGGCTCCGTCTTCCTCCTGACAGCGGCAGGGTTGTTCAGCGGACTCGCACTGGGTGAGGCGCTGCCTCAACTGGCCATCGCAGTCGCCTGCGTGCTCCTCGCGGTGCTCGCGAGCGAGGCCGCCGGATCGCCGGAGTTCTGGCGTCGCAGTGCCATGGCCGTTCTGACAGCGGTGGTCCTCTCAGGGCTGCTGCTGGGTCTGTGGAGCACGATCAGCGGCGACAAACTCGGCTTCTACGCGGGGCCACTCTCAGAGCGCGGGCTGTTCGGGATCCAACCCATCCGCGGAATCACCGGTCACTACAACTCCCTGGGCTTCCTTGCTGCGCTCGCGCTGGTGGTGCAGCTGCGCAGCGCGCTGGCCCGACGAAGGGCCTGGCGGTCCCACGTTGACGGCGAGCGCGCCCGCTGGGTGGCTCTGGTCGTGGTTGGCCCGGTGGCGTCTCTCGTGGCGCTGGCCTGGAGTCAATCGCGAGGAGCATTGTTGGCCGGACTCTGCGGCGTGGTGGCCGCCCTCATCCCCTGGCGTGGCCGGTCCGGCCGGACGTGGCTGATCATCTGGTTCCTGGCTCTGGCAGCGATCCAGCCCCTGCCACGGCTCATGTCGAGCCTCACCGGGTACACCTTCCACGGTCGGGAATTCCCCTGGACCTGGGCGGTCACGACGTGGCGGCTCAGCCCGGTGTGGGGTTCGGGTCCGGATGCCTTCACCGAACGCCAGTGGGAGATCCTTCGCAAGGCGTTTCCGAAACCTGGCTGGGAGCCGGCGCACGCCCACAGCGCGCTGTTCGGAACCGTGTCCACCGCCGGCACCGTCGGGTTGGTCTTCCTCATCGTGGCTGCGGTCTCGATGGCAGTGGTGGCGATCAGGGCGAGGCGGATCGACAACCTCTGGGCAGTCGCCGTGCTCACGGTGTTCGCCGTGCAGGCCACCATCGAACCTGCGTTGGGCGTCAATTCGGCCGTCGGCAGCTTCCTACCGCTGATATGCGTGGTGGCAGTGCTCGCGGGGTCCTTGGGTTTCCTGGATCGAGAGGATCGCGGCAGCCCGACACCTTCGGAACCCACCGCGCCTGAGCCCGTGGTGAGGTAGCCGGCGGGGGCCTAGGCGGCGCTCAACCGCACGGGCATGGAGGTGACGGTCACTTGGCCTGAGACCTTGCGGCACGGCGAACCGTACACCGGGCAGGCATTGCGCTCGCCGGTAACGGTCGCCTGAGCGCTATCGCCCAGTGCGTAGACGATGTCGAAGTCTGCGGGCTTCCCGGCATCGGCCCCCTGGAAGTGACAGGTCACCAAGCCGCCGGACTCATCGCACCCCTGATAGCGCGCCCCGATCGTCCAGTCTCCGAGCGTCGACAGCGCGGCGGTGGCGGGGTCGCCAGCGCGCATCTGGATCCCCACGAAGCCGACGTACGCATCCGACCACAGGTACCAGTAAGTGCGCTGGTAGCCCTGCCGCCAGCCATCCAGGTAGGACACCGCGGTCCAAGCGGCCGCTTGGTCACCCACGATCCGACCGTCGGGCTCGCCTCCGGGCAGGCTGACCTCGTAGTTGTCCTCGGTGTCCCACAGAGGTTTGGCCGGCGCGCCCGTCTCCCGCAGGAGGTTCTTGAAGGCATCCAATTGCGCGCGGCGACCCTGTAGTCCGGTGGTGCCGGCGGGATATCCATGGGCGTTGAAGACGTCTACCGGCCATTGGCGTGATCCGAGGGCCGCCAGATAATCCCTACCGAGGGTGTTCAGCGACTTGGGGATGTGGGTCTGGATCGACGCCGTGGTCACCGTGGCCGCGGGGTCCGCCGCCTTGATCGCCGTGTACGCGCGTTGGGTCATGTCTGCCATGGTGTCCATTGACCCCTGGTAGAACTGCGGGCTCGTCGCCTCGTTCCACACCTCGTAGCCGGTGATGCGTCCCTTGTACCGTTGCGCCACCGCAGAGACGTAGGCGCTCCAATCGTCCAGATTCGTCGGCGGCGACGTGCTGCGCGGACCCTGGACCTCCACCTTGGGCTGCGCAACATCACGTCCGGCCCAGGCGGGGGTGCCGCAGAAGACGAAGAGGATGTCCTTGAAGCCCCATGCTTCCGCCCGAGCCAGCAGCCGATCAAAGCGTCCCCACTCGAACGTTCCCCGGGCGGGTTCGGTCTCCGCCCAACTGGGAGCGCAACTCATACGCAGGGACCCCGCCGGCACCTGGGGCTTGGTCGACCAGGAGTGGATACCCAGGTCGCTGGTCTGAACGGTGAACGGTGCCACGCCCCCGGTGTTCACCCCGGTGCCAGATCCGGTTGCTCCGGTCCCGCCGCCACCGGAGCACCCAGTGATCAGCAGCAGCAGCGCAGCGACACCGGCCACAAGTAAGGCCCGGTTACCGAGTGGCGGCAACGTGGCCTAACCCTCGACGCGCACGGGCAAGGCCGTGAGTCGGTAAGCGCCACGGCCACCGCTGGCCCGCCCGTTGAATACCGGGGTCACCGCCCGCAACCTCGGTCCGAGGTCGATCACGGTTGTCCCGGTCTCCGACCAGGCGAGCCAGAAGACCTTGCCCGCCTTGTTGAACTTGCACAGCACGGCAGCGCCCTGGTTGCGGCAGCCCTGGAAGTGCGCGCCCACCACCCAGGCGCCATAGCGCTGTAGAGCATAGGTCGCAGCGTCACGCGGGCGGGTCTGGATACCGGCGAACGGCAGGTACTGGTTGGTCCACATGTACCAGTAGCCCCGCTGCACGCCCAACCGCAGATTGTCCAGGTAGTACCGCGTTATGTAGGCGGCCGCAGTGGTGCCGGTGATCCGGCCGTTGGGGAGCCCGCCGGTGCCAACCCCGAGGAAATTGGTCTCGGTGTCCCACAACGGCTTACGACTGCCACCGTAGGTGGCCATCGACTGCTTGAACCCGATCACCTGAGCACGGCGAGCGGCAGGGGTGGAGGTCTCACCCGGCGGATAAAAGTGTCCCGCCACGACATCGACCGGCCAACTCCACGATCTGAGTCCGGCGAAGTAGGCATTGCGGAATACGGTGTCCACGTTGTTCGCGTGGTGGGTAGTGGGTGATGCCGAGAGCACCAATGCCCGGGGATCACCTCTGCGGATGGCCAGGTAGCCCGCCGCGGTCATCTCCGCCATCTTCGCGGCGCTGCCCTGGTAGAAGCCGGCCACGGTCGGCTCGTTCCAGATCTCGTAACCGGTCACTCGACCGCGGTAGCGCGCGGACAGCCGGTACATGAACTCCTTGAAAGCAGGGGTGTTCGGCGGCGAGGCAGAACGGGTACCGAGGTACTCGCGACCCTTCGTGGCGCTGGTGGCCGCCCAGGCCGGCGTTCCGGCGATCGCGAAGATGACATCCCGGTAGCCCCAGCCGTTCGCCCTGGCCAACAGTTCGTCGGTGCCCCGCCAACTCCATGTCCCGGGGGAGGGCTGGATACTGCGCCAATTCAGGTTGATGCGCATGGAACCGGTGGGCAGCTCCGGCCTGGTCGAATACGAGTGGATGCCGAGCATGGCAGGTTGCACGACGGGTCCGCTGATGGTGGCGGTGGGTACGACGGCCGCGGCGTCCGGAGCCGCAACCCCGACCGAGGTTCCGATCATCACACCGGCAGCACCGAGCACCGCCAGGGAGCGCGCCTTCCGCTCCACATGGCCGAACCTCGCAGTCAACGGCTGCACCACGGTGACGATCCTCCTTGCGAACCGGGCATCGGACAGGCGCCGATGCCGTCGACTAGGTCGACGAAAACTGGGCGCAGGAAGTTCCACGCCTCACACTTCAATGGTCACACACCGGCGCCGCTGAGACCAAAGCATCGCCTCAGATGTGACTAAAGGTTGGCAGAACCTGTGGCCTGGGTCACCCGATTGCCACGGCTGGACACAGATCCCCCGGTCGCCCACACCGTCATGGTCGCCCGGAGCCCCTCGGCCGACCGGTCCGTCACTGCACCGAGTTCACCGGCTTGGAGGGGCGTCACCTTCACGTGGGTGACCAGCGGATGGAAGGGACGTTCCCCCACTTCGTCAACGCCGACCAGGTGCTCGTGCATCTTCTCCCCGGGCCTGAGCCCGGTGTAGACGATCTTGATGTCACGACCCGACTTCTCAACCATCAACCGCGCGACGTCGTCGATCCTCACCGGCTCGCCCATGTCGAGGATGAGGGTCTCCGCGTCGCGGCCGAAGGTTGCCGCCTGCAGCACCAGGTGCACCGCCTCGCTGATGGTCATGAAGTAGCGCGTCACGTCGGGGTGAGTGACGGTGATCGGCCCGCCGTCGGCCACTTGCTGACGGAACGTGGTGAGCATGGAGCCGCGCGAACCGAGGACGTTTCCGAAGCGCACCGACACATAGCGTGACCCTTCACCGCTGTCGGACCCGGCGGTCAGCCGCTCGGTGGTGCGCTTGGAGTACCCCAGGACGTTCTCGGGATCCGCCGCCTTGTCGGTGGAGATGTTGACGAACAGCGGGACGTCCGCCGCCGTGGCAGCCGCGAGCACGTTCGCGGTACCGACCACATTCGTCTTGAAGGCCTCATCGGGGGCACGCTCCAGCATGGGCATGTGCTTCAGGGCCGCGGCGTGGAACACCACATCCGGACGAGCCTCGAGCATGATGTCCTTGATGCGCTCGGCGTCGCGGATATCGGCCAGCGCAAGGTCGTCGGAGTCCATCAGGGCCCGGCCATCGAGGCTCATTTTTACCCCGTGCAGGGCTGATTCGTCGCGATCGAGCAAAACCAGCCGCGCCGGACCGTATCGGTGCAACTGCCGGGCGAGTTCACTGCCGATGGAGCCACCGGCACCTGTCACCAGTACCCGTCGTCCGGCAACAAGATCGCGAATCCGACCCTCATCGGAGGTGATGGGACGGCGGCCGAGCAGGTCCTCCTCCGTGACATCGGAGATGTCCCCCAGCGCCACCTGGCCACCGACGATGTCGTACAGGCTGGGAACACTGCGCAGCGTGACACCGAGCGCGCGGCACCGAACGTCCAGATCGCGCAGCACTGCGCTGTCGATGCCGGCCACGGCCACCACCACCACCGTCGCGGAGGTCGCCTGCACGACGTCCTCCAGCTGCGACCACGGGCCCAGCACCCGCACCCCCGATACCCGCAGACGATGCGTGTACGTGTTGTCGTCCAGGAACCCGACGGGACGGTAGGTGTGCTTCGGGTCGGTGAGCATGAGCCGTAGCACCTGAACGCCGGCGTCGCCGGCGCCGAGGATCAGTGTGCGGTCGCCCTGTCGGACGTCGGCGGCGAAGCGTTCCCGCCACACCCGGAGGGCGAACCTTCCCGCCAGCATCCCGAAGATGGCCAGTCCGGTAGCGATCGCGGGGGTGGCCCGGGAGACATACTCCAGATTCGGGACCAGCGCGACCGCGCTGTAGATGAAGCCGACGAGGACCGCCGACGTGACGACCCCGAACACCTCGTCGAAGGAGGCGAAACGGAACCGCCCGAGGTACAGCCGGAATGCCAGACCCACCAGGAGTTGGGTGAAGGCCATCGCGATCCCGATCAGGATCGCATTCCGAGTGAATCCCGGCGGCGGCTGCTGGAAGTCATAGCGGATGAGCAGTGCCAGCGGCATCGCGACTATCCACATCGCCATGTCCCAGAGAGCGCGACTGGCTCTGCGCATGGTGACCGTGAACTTCACCCGCAACTCCCGCCCATTCGCCTGCCAGTGCCCCACACCTCACGGTTAATGTACCTGCCGAAGCGGCCCACCCGGCCGAATGCCCCTGGCCGCGTGGCGCTGGGTTAGCCTGTCGGTGTGGCGGCGACCCCGGAATTCGGTGAGCCGTTCGAGCACGTCACCGCCGTCATCTCCACCCCGGTGGTAGAACCGAATCAGCCGCCTCCTCAACGGCCTCCCACCCCCACCAAGGGCACCCTCGGACTCGCTCTGCTGTGGTTGGTCGTCGCCGTGGAGATGGCCAACGCGATCTGGAGCAGTGCCATCGGCAGCGGTGCCGGATCGCCCAAGGAGTTTCCTCTCGGCTGGGTCGGGGTTGTCGTCATCGGCGTTGCCGGAGTCGTAGTGGCCGCGTTCGTGCTGATCCGCGGGCACCTGACCAACGACCAAGCCATCTGGTCACTGGCGGTTCTGGCCGTCCTCATCGCCCCAGCCGTCGGCGCCTTGGCCAACACCGGTCTCGCCAGGACCCCCAACGTCGTAGTCACCTCACCGCCGGTGGCGATCTCGATGGCGCTGGGCGGGCTCGGCTTGGCACTGGGTCTCTCGGACGCGGAGCCGGCCAGGGTGCGCCGTCACCTGTTCGCTCTTGTGACCGTGGTCTCCTGGCTGAATGTCGCTGCGGTGGCGGCGCGCTACCAGGTCGGTCGGCCAGCCTTCACCTCGACCATCCAGGGACCGGACCAACTCGAGGCGATCCTCACCAACCCGTTCTCCTCCGTGGGGCGCCTCTCGGGTCTCTTCGGTCTACCCGACCTGCTGGGCGTGACCATGGCGGTTGCCCTGGCCTTCCAGGTGCGGTACCTCGCCCATCTGGCCTCGACCGGCCGACGCTGGACTGCAGCGCTCGGGGCCGTCGTGGGCGCGCTGCCGACGGCGGCCCTCCTGTGGTTCTCCTACTCGCGATGGTCCCTTGCCGCTGTCGTGGTGGGGCTGTTGATAGCACTGCTGCCCTGGCAACGGTTCCGCGACGGCTGGCCTCCTGCGCTGCTGCTCACCGGTGTGGTGTTGGTCATGGCCGCGCCGGCCGCGATCGGTATCTGGTCGGGGATCGGAACCACCGAACGCCGAACCCTGTGGCGCGAGGTCTACCAACAGTTCCAGACCAGCCCGGTCTTCGGGCTGGGTTCGACGAGCACTACGGCGGGGCTTCCAAATGCCGAGAACCAGTTGGTGGAGTCCGCCGGACAAGCGGGCTGGTTCGGGATCGCCTCACTCCTGGTGCTGGTGCTGGTCGCCGCCTTCGCTGCGTGGCGAAGTCGGCGCGTCGATGGCAAAGCCGGCGTCGCGGTGGTCACCACCGCCGCAGTGGTAATGGGCTTCGCCGTCCTGCTCCCGGCCGCCGCGGATCGGGCGTTACCGCTGGGCCTGGTCGTGCTCATCGCCGAGATCGCCTCCTCCTTGGGCCTACTCTCTGACAGGAATTCGGC
>CAYMPK010000025.1:0-12450 GCA_964392145.1 uncultured Actinomycetes bacterium
AACGTCCGCACTCGGTGCAGGTGGCCATGTCGAGCATGCCCTTCCACGTGAAGTCGTCGATCCGACCCCGGCCGAACAATGCGTCGTCGGCCGGATCCTCGAAATCGATCTTCTCGTCGCCGGAGTACATGGGCAGCAACGGTCCGAGGGCATTGGGCCTACGGGAGAAGTAGACGTTGATCGGGGCCATGAAGATGTGGAGGTGCTTGCTGTACAGCACGAACACCAGGAACCCGAAGATGACGCCGATGTTGAGCCAGAGGCCGATCGTCTCGAGCCACTCGTTGGCCGTGAGTCCGAGGGGCTCGAGCAGGTGGGCCACCCACTCGGTGAAGAATGCCCCGCCCGACTCGTAGAACGGCAGGTTCATCTTGCCCGTGAACAGGCTGACGTTGTATTGGGCTCCTCGGTAGAGGAAGAGCGTCCAGATGACGTTGAAGATCATCAGCAGGACGATCCAGGCGGCGCCTGTGTGGGAGCCGAAGAAGCGGCTCTTGCGACCTTCCTTCGCCGGGTTGTTGGCGAGCCTGATGATGGCGAAGATGACGAGGCCGACGATCACGAGAACGCCGAAGAGATCCTCGAGGAAGCCGACGATCGGCCAACGGCCGAAGAACGGGATGGCGAACTCCGGGTTGAACAGCGCCCCGATGGCTTCGATGATGGTCAAGCCGAGCACCAGGAAGCCCCAGAAGGCGAACACGTGGGCGATTCCTGGCACCAGCCATTGCAGCAATTTCTTCTGACCGAGCACCTCTGTGCCCTCGGCCCCGACCGCCTTCTCGATCTTCTGGGGCCGTGGCGGCGCCACCTGCTGACCGCTCCGGATGAGCTTGAACAGGGTCAGGCCGCGGCGGGCGGCGAAAGCCAAAGCCACCACGATGATCAGCAGGCCGATCACCAGTCGCAGGGTCGTCTGGTCCACCACGCACCTCCAGGTCCATGTTGCGGCGAGACTGTAGCTCGATACAGATCTCTATAAATCCTACTCGCCAGTAACATCGTCGCGGGCCAAGGGGTCTGGCGATTCGACGATCGAATAGAGTCGCGCGCATGTGGACTGCGGAACGCAGCGTGCTCGCCGAGCTCGAGGCTGAGGCGATCTGGGCGCTGCGGGAGGCCGCTGTGGCGTTCCGGAATCCGGTTCTGCTGTACAGCATCGGCAAGGACTCCACGGTGCTGCTCCATCTGGCGCGGAAAGCCTTCCACCCCGGTCCGATTCCGTTTCCCGTGATGCACGTCGACACCGGGTGGAAATTCTCCGAGATGATCGCCTTCCGGGATGCCACGGCTCGGCGGTTGGGCCTGGATCTGAGGGTCGTCAGCAATAGACAGGGCCTGGCCGAGGGCGTGAGCCCGTTCTCCCACGGCGCCCAGGAATACACCAGGCTGATGAAGACCGTGGCCCTGCGGGAGGGGCTCGATGCGGGGGGCTTCGACATCGCGATCGGCGGAGCGCGTCGCGACGAGGAGCGCTCCCGGGCCAAGGAGCGGATCTTCTCGCTGCGCGAGCCCGGGCATCGGTGGGAGCCCCGGAAGCAACGCCCCGAGTTCTGGCGCACGGTGAACTCCACCCTGGTCGAAGGCCAGACGATGCGATGCTTCCCCATCTCGAACTGGACCGAACTCGACGTCTGGCGGTACATCGATGCGGAGGGGCTGGACGTGGTGCCGCTCTACTTCTCCGCCGAGCGCCCCGTGGTCATGCGCAACGGCGTCCCGATCATGGTCGACGATGACCGGCTTCCGCTGGAGCCCGGGGAGGAACCCGAGGTCCGCCGGGTCCGCTTCCGCACCCTGGGGTGTTACCCCCTCACCGGCGGGGTCACCGATGAGGCCACCACGGTCGCCGAGTTGGTGGCAGAACTGGTTCGGAGCAACGTTTCCGAACGGGCCGGACGTCTTATCGACGGCGACGGCAGCGCCTCCATGGAGCGAAAGAAGCAAGAGGGGTACTTCTAGCGGTGAAGACGCTGATCCGGGTCGTCACCTGCGGTTCTGTCGACGACGGTAAGAGCACCCTGCTTGGCCGACTGTTGGCCGAGACCGACAGCCTGCCCATCGACCAGGTCGAATCGGCACGGCTGACGCGGCGCCCCGGTTCCACAGTCCCGGTCGGCGAGATCGACTACAGCCTTGTCACCGACGGACTCGAGGCCGAGCGGGATCAGGGCATCACCATCGACGTCGCCTATCGCCACCTGTACCTGCCTTCCGGTCGTCGGGCGATCCTGGCGGATGCCCCCGGCCACGTTCAGTACACCCGAAACATGGCGGTGGCGGCGTCCACCGCCGATGTGGCCATCCTGCTGGCCGATGCCGGACGCGGCACCCGCGACCAGACCCACCGTCACCTCGCGGTATGCGCGTTGATGGGGGTGCGGCACGTCGTGCTCGCCGTCAACAAGATGGATGCCGTGGGCTACCAGCGCGCAACCTACGAGGAGATCGTGGAGGAGATCCGGGTCTCGGCCGCTGCGCACGGAGTCGACGATGTCGTCGCCATCCCAGTGAGCGCGCTCACCGGAGCCAACGTGGTGACCGCTTCCGACGAGATGGCCTGGTACCGGGGCCCGACGCTGCTGGCGGCGCTGGACTCCTTGGAATTGCCCTCCGAGGCGCAGGCCGGACTCCGGCTGCCCGTACAGACCATCATTCGAGCCGACGGGTTCCGCGGCTACGGAGGGATCGTCGCATCAGGCACGGTCCAGCCGGGGTCGAAGGTCAAAGTCGCGGACAGCGGCCAGACCGCGGTAGTGAGCCGGATCGTCGGCCTTGTGGGCGACCAGTCACAGGAAGTAAACATGGTGTCGGCCGGCTTCTCGGTGGCGCTCGAACTCGATCGGGACCTCGACATCACCCGTGGCGATGTTCTCAGCGACGTCGATGACGCGCCCGTCCCGGCCGACAGATTCGCCGCCGATGTCGTGTGGATGGCCGAGCAGCCGCTCGCTCCGGGTCGCAGCTACACGCTGCGGGCCGGCCCGCTGGAGGTGCCGGCGACGGTCACTCGCATCAGGCACCGCCTCGACGTGACCGACGGAACCGAACTGGCGGCCCGCACCCTTGAGATGAATGATGTCGGACGAATCGAGTTGGCCACCAACAGGATGGTGCCGCTGGATCAGTATCAGCGCAGCCATGACACCGGCGGATTCGTGTTGGTGGACCGCGTGAGTGGTGACAGCTTGGCGGCGGGACTCACCAGGTTCTCGTTGAGGCGCTCCGCCAACGTCACCGAGCATCACTTCGGCATCGACCGGGAGGCCCGGGAGGCGCTCAACGGCACCCGGGCACGGGTGCTGTGGTTCACCGGCCTGTCGGGGTCCGGTAAGTCATCGGTCGCCAACGAGGTGGAGCGTCAGCTCTTCGCCCACGGGATCCGCAGCTACATCCTCGATGGCGACAGCGTGCGCCACGGACTCACCAAGGACCTCGGTTTCACTCCCGCCGATAGGGCGGAGAATGTCCGAAGGGTGGCCGAGGTTGCTCGCTTGATGATGGATGCCGGGATCGTCGTACTGGTATGCCTGGTGTCCCCCTTCCGCACCGACCGGCGCGCTGCCCGAGCGCTGTTCGACGAGCAGGACTTCCTGGAGGTGTTCGTCGACACCCCGCTGGAGGTGTGTATCGCCCGCGACCCCAAGGGGCTGTACGCCAAAGCGCGGGAGGGGAAGATCCCGAATATGTCAGGGCTCGGCCAGGATTATGAGGCGCCCTCTCATCCCGATGTCTATCTGGACGGCGAGTTGCCGGTGACCGACAACGCAACGACTGTGTTGTCGGAACTTGGACTCGACTGAGCCGCCGGTCGTGGTCACGAACCCGCGGCGGCTGTGGATCGCCCTCATTGCCGGGCTTGTGTGTGCTGTGGGCCTGACCCTCTCATTGGGATTGGCAACGAGCACTCCCCACGGCGCCGCGGACAACGGCGACGGGATTCGCCTCTACTGCGGCGCGGGACTGCGGCCAGACACAGCCCAGGGGAACTCAGCCTGGCAACCCGGGGTGGTGCTGAGCTACCTGCAGGCATCCCCCTGCCCAGGGCCACCGCCGTCCTCGGCGCTGGTCGCGTTGGAGGCCGCTGACCTCCTCAACCCCGCAGAGGTGTTCGACCTGCGGACGCTGGCGTGGATCTATGTCGGTGTCGCCTCGGCGATCACCGCAGTGGGGGCGTGGGCCGTGACCGGCCGCGGCTGGAACCGCTTAGCCATCCTGTTACCCGGTCTGGTCGCGCTACTCACCCCTGATTTCGGCCGGTTCCTCCTGTCGACTTACGGCGAGCCGGCCGGTCTCATCGGGGCCTACGGGTTCGTCACCGGCGTCGCGGTACTGCTGGTGACCTCGCCAGCGGACAGATGGCCCAGGGTCCTCGCGCTTGGCCTGGTGGTGATCGGATCGATCTGGGCCGTTTCGGCCAAGGTAGCCTACGCTCCGCTGCTGCTGGTGGCGGTCGCTGTGGCCCTGTGCGTTGGCATTGGTACCCATCGTCCACGGTGGCGGGCACACGTGGCGGGAGGTTTGGCGGCGCTACTCCTGCTGGTCGCCGGCGGTGCGTTGGTCAGGGATGCCGCGCATTGGCAGTACCGCCTGTACAAGGGCACGAACGTGCAGAATCTCATCTACACCTTGGTGCTCACCGAGATTCCGGGTTCGGCGACCGAGTTGGGCCTTCCGCCTGCAGCCCAGCAGCTGGCCGGCACCCCCCGCCCATTGCTGACGCCGGATCAACCCGGGCTGTCCCAGATCGACAATGATCCGACCGCCTATCGAGCCCGGGCGACATCGTTGCTGCTACGGCATCCTGCCGTGGCCCTTCGCGCAGTGGGCGTGGGTCTTCAGGCGACTGCGGGCAGTGACTTGCACTACCTCGTGTGGTGGCCGCTGGGCGCCCAGCCCGACGACGTCGCCGGCGTGACGCGGGAGGAGGCTGCTGGCGCCGCGGGGTCCGACCCGGCCTCTCTGCGCAACTGGCTGGCGGAGATACCGAATCCTTGGTTCCCGACGGCGCTCGTGGTGGTCGGTCTGCTTGCAGGGGTTGTGGGACTCATGCGAAGGCGCTCACGACCGGGTCCGCCAGCCGTATTGGCGGGTATCGCTGCCCTGGCCGGGTTGGGACTGGTGGTGGTGGCCCTCGGGGACGGCTACTTCGAGATCGCCAAACACGTCTGGCTCGGGGCCTACCTGCTCCGGGTGGCCCTGTGGTCGCTGGTAGGGGCAGCCTCGATGCTGCTGGTCAGCCTTGTGTTCCCGTTGCGCAGAGCCTCTGTGCTGCGGGTGTGAGGTAGATCACCGAAATCCGCCGATAGAGGACCATCGCTGCGGAATATGAAGTCATCACCCGAGGTTCTACTCACAGAGATTGCGTCGAGTCGACTCAAGGTAAGTGCCTCCCGAGTTGCCTCGACAGCGAAATCGTAGAACAGTCATCGGTACAACCACATCTGCAGGAGGAAACACACATGACCCGTGCTGTCGGAATCGACCTCGGAACCACCAACTCTGTGGTCGCCGCCCTTGAGGGCGGGGAGCCCACAGTCATTGCCAACGCCGAAGGTGCCCGGACGACCCCGTCCATCGTCGCCTTCGCCAAGAACGGCGAGGTGTTGGTCGGCGAGGTCGCCAAGCGCCAAGCGGTGACGAACGTCGACCGCACAATCCGATCGGTCAAACGCCATATGGGCACCGATTGGTCCACCGATATTGACGGCAAGAAGTACACCGCGCAGGAGATCTCTGCCCGGATCCTCGGCAAGTTGAAGACAGACGCCGAGGCGTATCTGGGCGACAAGGTCAGCGACGCTGTGATCACCGTCCCGGCCTACTTCAATGACGCCCAGCGCCAAGCCACCAAGGAAGCTGGCGAGATCGCCGGTCTGAACGTGCTGCGCATCATCAACGAGCCGACGGCCGCGGCCCTCGCCTACGGCCTGGACAAGGGTGATGAGGAGCAGACCATCCTGGTGTTCGACCTCGGTGGTGGCACCTTCGACGTCTCCCTGCTGGAGATAGGAGGCGGCGTGGTCGAGGTGAAGGCCACCAGCGGCGACAACCACCTCGGCGGCGACGACTGGGACCAGAAAGTCGTAGACCATCTGGTCACCACCTTCAAGAACGCCCACGGGGTCGACCTGAGCAAGGACAAGATGGCCATGCAGCGGCTGCGGGAAGCAGCCGAGAAGGCCAAGATCGAGTTGTCCTCTTCAGCCCAGACGACGATCAACCTGCCCTACATCACGGCTTCGGCCGAGGGCCCGCTGCACCTCGACGAGACGCTGAGTCGCTCGCAGTTCCAGCAGATGACCTCGGACCTCCTGGATCGCTGCAAGGCCCCGTTCCATTCGGTGATCAAGGATGCCGGCGTGAACGTCGACGCCATCGACCAGGTGGTCATGGTCGGCGGCTCCACCCGGATGCCCGCTGTCTCCGACCTGGTGAAGGACCTGACCGGCGGCAAGGAGCCCAACAAGGGCGTCAACCCCGACGAGGTCGTGGCCATCGGAGCCAGCCTGCAGGCCGGCGTGCTCAAGGGCGAGGTCAAGGATGTGCTGCTCCTGGATGTCACCCCGTTGAGTCTCGGCATCGAGACCAAGGGCGGGATCATGACCAAACTCATCGAGCGCAACACCACCATCCCGACCAAGAGGTCAGAGGTGTTCACCACGGCCGATGACAATCAGCCCAGCGTGCTGATCCAGGTCTACCAGGGCGAGCGCGAGATGGCGGCCTACAACAAGAAGCTCGGCACCTTCGAGCTGACCGGTCTTCCGCCGGCCCCGCGGGGCGTGCCCCAGGTCGAAGTGACCTTCGACATCGACGCCAACGGCATTGTCCATGTGTCCGCGAAGGATCGTGGCACCGGCAAGGAGCAGTCGATGACGATCTCCGGTGGCTCCTCGCTGCCGAAGGACGACATCGAGCGGATGATGCGCGAGGCAGAGGAGCACGCGGAGGAGGACAAGCGCCGCCGCGAGGAGATCGAGGTGCGCAACGGGGCTGAGAGTCTCGTCTACCAGACCGAGAAGTTCCTGGCGGACAACGACGACAAGATCCCCGACGATGCCAAGTCGAACGTCACCGGACCTCTGGGAGATCTGAAGTCCGCGCTGGAGGGCGAGGACATCGAGGCCATCAAGAAGTCCTCGGACGCGCTGGCTACCGCCAGCCAGGCCCTCGGAGCGGCGATGTACCAGCAGGCTGCGGCGAGCGAGGGTGCCGATGGCGGCGCCTCGTCCGCGGGAGCCAGCGACGCAGGTAGCGACGACGACGTCGTCGACGCCGAGATCGTGGATGACGAGGACGACAAGAAGTGACCTCGAACGACGAGTTGCGCGAGGAAGCCGACGAAGCGGCGGAATCCGTGCGGATCACCGACCGGCGCCGGATCGACCCCGAGACGGGGGAGGTCCGAGCGCCGGCCGGTGGCCCGGCGCCGGATTCGGCCGATGTGGTCGACGCTGAGATCGTGGATGCGGTGGACGATGCTGTCGACGCCCAGAGCGCTGAGGTCGCGGAACTCACCGAGACGTTGCAGCGGTTGGCCGCGGAGTACAAGAACTACCGTGACCGCACCCAACGGGAGATCTCCGAGTCACGCCTCAAGGGTCGGGCCGATGTGGTCACGGCTCTTGTCGACACCCTCGATGACATTGATCGGGCCGCCGAACATGGCGAACTCGATGGCCCCACGAAGGCCATCGCCGACAACCTGAACGCGGCGCTGACCAGGTTGGGCGTGCTTCGATATGGCGAGATCGGCGACGTGTTCGACCCCGCCATCCATGAGGCGATGACACACGCCGAGGGCGACGGCAACGATGGCCCCGCCGTGTGCAGCGCCATCTACCAGCCCGGTTACCGCATGGGTGAACGGGTCGTGCGCCCAGCCCGTGTAGGCGTCACTGAGTGAGTAAGCGCAGTACCTGGGAGGAGGGACGCCGATGAGCCAGCAGGACTGGGTTGACAAGGACTACTACAAGGACCTCGGTGTCTCGAAGACAGCCGACGGCGCGGACATCAAGAAGGCCTATCGCAAACTGGCGAGGGAGCTCCACCCGGACGCCAATCCGGATCCCAAGGCCGAGGAGAAGTTCAAGGCGGTCAGTGAGGCCTACGACGTCGTCGGCGATCCCGAGAAGCGGAAGGAATACGACGAGTTCCGGGAGGCCGTAGGTTCGGGAGGCTTCCGCTTCCCCGGTGGCGGTGGTGGCGGAGGTTCGTACTCGGCCGACCTCGGCGACCTGTTCGGCCGCGCCGGTTCGGCCGCGGGCGGGTTCGGAGATGTCTTCGGCGGACTGTTCAACCGCGGGGGAGGCACGAGCCAACGCACCCGCGGACGACGGGGACAGGACATCGAGTCCGAGGTGAACATCAGCTTCACCGAGGCCCTCGACGGAGTGACCCTGCCGCTGCGGCTCTCGACCGAGGGCGCCTGCGGCGTCTGCCACGGCACCGGGGCGAAGGCCGGCACAACCCCTCGCGTCTGCCCGACCTGCGAGGGCACCGGCCAGACGATGCGCAACGCTGGCGGTTTCGCACTGCCGGAACCATGTGACGAATGTCTGGGCCGAGGACTGGTCGTGGACGACCCCTGCATGACGTGTTATGGCAGCGGACGCGCCCAGAGCACGAAGACTGTCAACGCCCGGATACCCGCCGGCGTGAAGGGTGAACAACGCATCCGGTTGAAGGGAAAGGGCGGCCCGGGTGAGGGCGGCGGCCCGGACGGCGATTTGTACATCGTGGTGCACGTCGACAAACACCCGGTCTTCACCCGCGAGGGCGACAACCTCGAACTGGTGCTGCCGGTCACCTTCGACGAGGCAGCGCTCGGTGCGCATGTCAAGGTACCCGTGCTCGGGGGCGGCACTGTCACCCTGAACGTGCCACCGGGTACGGCCAACGGACGGACCTTCCGGGTCCGCGGTCGGGGAGCAACCCGGCGCGACGGCACCAAAGGTGACCTGCTGGTGACGGTTCGGGTCGCGGTGCCACCGAACCTCAACGATGCCGGCCGCGAGGCGTTGAAGGCCTACCGCGATGCGACAGGTGATCACAATCCACGGGCTGATCTGATGACGCAGGCAGGAGGGGCCACATGAGTACCGATCCCTCTGACTTCATGTCCGAGGAGACGCCGGTGTACGTCATCTCGGTGGCCGCTCAACTCTCCGGACTGCACCCACAGACTCTGCGGCAATACGATCGCCTGGGTCTGGTGACCCCACGTAGGGCGGGCGGCCGCAACCGGCTCTACTCGATGCGGGACGTGGCACGTCTGCGCGAGATTCAGCGGCTGGCCGCCGAGGGCATGAACCTGGCCGGCGTGCAGCGGGTGCTGGATCTGCAGGAGGAGGTGGCCGAGCTGCGGGAGCAGTTGGCCTCTGCCACCCGGGACCAGTCCAGCACTGCGTTGGTCGTGTGGCGGCCGCAGCGACGCAACAGATGAACGTGACTAACTAGACGGGACGAAAGCGAAGGACCATGGACATCGAATTCACGACGAAGAGTCAGGACGCGCTCGGCGCCGCCGTGCGCCGCGCCGCGGCCAACGGCAATCCCGAGGTGGCGCCGGTGCACCTGCTCGATGCCCTGCTCGGGCAAGGGGAGGGCATTGCGAGTGCGTTGCTCGACGCGGTAGGCGTCGACCGCGCTGCGCTGGCCGCGAAGGTCACCGCCGAGATGAATGCCCTGCCCAAGGCCTCGGGGGGTACCGTCGGCACGCCCGGCTTGTCACGCAGCATGTACGCGGTCCTGCAGAAGGCCCAGGACATCGCCAAGGAACGCGGTGACGACTTCGTCTCGACGGAGCATCTACTGATCGCGCTGTCGGCGGACGGTGGCCCGGGGGTGTCCGACCTACTCGTTGGCGCCGGGGCGGGCCCGGAACAGCTGATGGATGCGCTGTCGAAGGTTCGGGGCGGGGACCGCGTCACCAGCGCCGATCCGGAGGGCACGTTCCAGGCGCTGGAGAAGTTCGGAGTCGACCTCACGGCGCGGGCGGCGGAGGGCAAGATCGACCCGGTTATCGGGCGGGATGCGGAGATTCGCCGTGTCATCCAGGTGCTGTCACGCCGCACCAAGAACAACCCGGTGCTGATCGGTGAGCCCGGGGTGGGGAAGACCGCCGTCGTGGAGGGTCTGGCCCAGCGCATCGTCGACGGGGACGTGCCGGAATCGCTGCGTGGGAAGACGCTCATCGCGCTCGACCTGAGCAGCATGGTTGCCGGTGCGAAGTACCGCGGCGAGTTCGAGGAGCGGCTGAAAGCCGTGCTCGAGGAGATCAAGAATTCCGACGGCCAGATCATCACGTTCATCGACGAACTGCACACCGTGGTGGGCGCCGGCTCCTCCGGGGACAGCGCCATGGATGCGGGCAACATGTTGAAGCCGATGCTCGCCCGCGGGGAACTCCGGATGGTCGGTGCGACCACCCTGGACGAGTATCGGGAGCACATCGAGAAGGATCCAGCGCTCGAACGCCGGTTCCAACAGGTGTTCGTCGGGGAGCCCAGTGTTGAGGACACGATCGGCATCCTGCGCGGCATCAAAGAGAAGTACGAGGCGCATCACAAGGTCGCCATCGCCGATGCGGCCCTCGTCGCGGCTGCAACCCTGTCGGACCGCTACATCACGTCGCGCTACCTGCCGGATAAGGCCATCGACCTCGTCGACGAGGCCTCCAGCCGTCTGCGGATGGCCATCGACTCCTCGCCGGAGGAAATCGACAGTCTGCAACGCCAGGTGGATCGGCTGCGGATGGAGGAGATGGCTCTCTCGGCCGAGACCGACGAGGGGTCCAAGGCGCGACTGAAGAAGTTGCAGACGGACATCGCCGACAAGGAAGAGGCGCTGCGCGGTCTGCGGGCTCTCTGGGAGCAGGAGAAGAGCGGTCTTGATCGGATCGGCGAGTTGAAGATCCGCATCGACGAATTGCGCTCGACGGCGGAACGGGCGCAGCGCGACGGAGACTTCGAGCAGGCGTCACGGATCCTGTACGCCGAACTGCCCGGTTTGGAAGCGGACCTGGAGGAGGCCACTGCCGACTCGAATGCCCGAGAGGGCATGGTCGGTGAGGAGGTGGGCCCCGACGACGTCGCCGAGGTGGTGTCCGCGTGGACCGGAATCCCGGCCGGGCGGATGCTGGAGGGCGAATCCGACAAGTTGCTGCGGATGGAGTCGTTCCTCGGCGAAAGGGTGATCGGCCAGGACGATGCCGTGCGCACGGTGTCCGATGCCGTTCGCCGCTCCCGGGCAGGGATCGCCGACCCGAACCGACCAACAGGCTCGTTCCTCTTCCTCGGACCGACCGGTGTCGGAAAGACCGAACTCGCGAAGGCGTTGGCCGAATTCCTGTTCGACGATGAGCGGGCGATGATCCGGATCGACATGAGCGAGTACGGCGAGAAGCACTCGGTTGCCCGGCTTGTGGGGGCGCCCCCCGGGTACGTCGGCTACGAAGAGGGCGGGCAGTTGACTGAGGCTGTTCGCCGCCGGCCCTACTCGGTGGTCTTGCTCGATGAGGTCGAGAAGGCGAACCCCGAGGTGTTCAACATCCTGCTGCAGGTGCTCGACGATGGTCGACTGACCGACGGTCAGGGTCGCACGGTCGACTTCCGCAACGTGATCCTGATCCTGACCTCGAACCTTGGCTCGCAGTACCTGATCGATACCTCCAAGCCGTTCCCCGAGCGTGCGGCGGAGGTCATGGAGGTCGTTCGAGCATCCTTCAAGCCCGAGTTCCTCAACCGGCTCGACGACATCGTGATGTTCGCACCGCTGAGCGAGGATGAACTCGGCCGGATCGTCGGTGTCCAGCTGCAGGGTTTGCAGCGGCGACTGGAGGATCGCCGGCTCACGCTGGACGTGACCGATGCCGCCAAGGCGTGGCTCGCCCATCGTGGGTTCGACCCCATCTACGGGGCGCGCCCATTGCGACGGCTCATCCAGACGGCGGTTGGCGACCCGCTGGCGCGGGAGATCCTGGCTGGCGCGCTGCCAGACGGCGCGACGGTACTCGTGGATGCGCCGGAAGGCGACGAGTCCGAGGCCCTGGTCGTCGAACCTGCATAACCCGCAGGCCCGGGGGTTGCGGCGGTCAGGACCCGCTGTCATAGGGTCTCGGTATGACACAGATCGATGACACCGTCCGGCGGCACAAGTACGAGTTGTCCGAGGACGAGATGCCCACCCGCTGGTACAACATAACCGCGGACCTGCCGACCCCGCCACCGCCGCCGCTGCACCCCGGAACCCACGAGCCGGTGGGCCCCGAGGATCTGGCACCGCTCTTCCCGATGGGACTCATCGAGCAAGAGGTGACCACCGACCGCTACGTCGAGATCCCGGGCGGGGTGCTCGACGTGTACCGGCAGTGGCGTCCGACGCCGCTATTCAGGGCCCACCGGTTGGAGGCGGCTCTCGACACACCGGCGCGCATCTACTACAAGT
>CAYMPK010000025.1:12460-18939 GCA_964392145.1 uncultured Actinomycetes bacterium
GGGCCTCTCGCCGGCCGGGTCGCACAAGCCGAACACGGCGGTGCCGCAGGCCTACTACAACGCCATCGAGGGTGTCCGCAAGCTGACCACCGAGACCGGCGCGGGCCAATGGGGTACCGCGCTGGCGTTCGCGACAGCGCTGTTCGGGCTGGAGTGCGAGGTATGGCAGGTGGGAGCCTCCTACGACGCCAAGCCCTACCGCAGACTGATGATCGAGGCATTCGGGGCCGAGGTACACCGGTCGCCGAGCGACCTCACCGAGGCCGGTAGGGCCCTTGGCGCCGATCCCGCGAATTGGTCCGGGTCCCTCGGGATCGCGATCTCGGAGGCAGTCGAGGTGGCGGCGCAGGATCCGACGGTGCGCTACGCCCTCGGGTCCGTGCTCAACCACGTGTTGCTGCACCAGACGATCATCGGGGAGGAGGCGATCCTGCAACTGGAGAAGGCCGGCGACAGCCCGACCTTGATCGTGGGCTGTACCGGTGGTGGGTCCAACTTCGCCGGATTGAGCTTCCCGTTCCTTCGCGAGAAACTTGCGGGCAGGATCTCCCCGCGCATCCTCGCCGCTGAGCCCGCCTCGTGTCCGTCGCTGACGCGCGGGATATACGCCTACGACTTCGGCGATACCGCAGGCATGACCCCGCTCATGAAGATGCACACGCTCGGCCATGACTTCGTGCCGGACCCCATCCACGCCGGCGGTCTGCGGTACCACGGGATGGCCCCGCTGATCTCACACGTGTACGAGGAGGGCCTCATGGACGCCGAGGCCGTGCCGCAGACCGAGTGCTTCGCCGCCGCGATCCAATTCGCGCGGACCGAGGGCATTGTGGCGGCGCCCGAGCCGACCCACGCTCTGGCGCTGGCCATCCGGGAGGCGAAGAAGGCGCGCGAGACCGGAGAGGAGACGGTGATCCTGACCGCCCTCTGTGGTCACGGACACTTCGATCTTGCCGCGTACGACCAGTACCTCGCCGGTGAGATGGTGGATGAGGCCGTCTCGGACGAGCGTTTCGCGGCGGCGCTGGAGACCGTCCCGCAGATCTAGAGGCTGCGGGCGGCTCTGGACATGGCCATCGGAGGTGCCGACCGCGTCAGCGAACGGCAACGGAATGTTCTGAACTCAGGTGCCGGTGAGTTCCTTGATCCGGGGACGCACATCGGCGAAGTAGACACAGATGGCGACGATCCCGCCGATCCCGAGCAGGGACATGGCTCCCCACCAGACGAGCACCACCGGGGCCACCGCCAGTAGCACGATCCACAACACCTTGTTCACTCTGTTGATCGCGGGGAAGGCAGCTGCCGGCCGCCGGGCGCAGTCGATCAGCGCGACGATGGACGCCGCTGCGAACAGGTAACTGATCACGAGCAGGATGAGCGAGATGATGTTGGGCACGGCACAAGGGTAACGCCCGGCGCCGCCAGATTCCTCTGGCGGCGCCGGGCGTCGAGTTTGGTGCTGGTGGAGATTACAGACCGATCAGCTCACGCACGAAGGTGACAGTCTCGTCGGCGCGCTTGCGCAGGTCGACGGACAGCGCCTCAGCGCGCTCCCGCAGGTCCTCGGTGAGGTCCTCGGTGCGCTCGCGCAGGTCGAGCACCAGGCCGGTGGCACGCGACGGGGCGGAGATGACCGCGGCCTGTACATCTTCCAGGGCCTCGGCGACGTCCGAGCTCAGCTCCGACACGGTCGGGATCTCGAACTTGGGCAGTTCGAGGTTGAGCTCGCCGATATTGAACTCACGCAGGTTCTCGAGGAAGGTCTTGTCCTTCTTCGGGGCAGCCTTCGCGACGTTCTCCTTGACGGTGGTCGCCTTGGCAGCGGTCGTCTTCTTCGCAGCGGTCGTCTTCTTGGCGGCCGTCTTGCGAGCGGTGGTTGCCTTCGCGGCGGTCGTCTTACGGGCCGTTGTGGCCTTGCGTGCGGTCGTCTTCTTCGCAGCGGTCGTCTTCTTGGCGGCCGTCTTGCTGGCGTTCGTGGCAGTGGTAGCCATGGTGAACCTTCTCTCCTGGTTGGATTCAGCCGGCGTTTGCGGCTGAGGCTTTCTTCTCGTCTGCGTCGGAGTTCTCGACCTGGAATGCCGAGTAGATCTCCAGCAGTGCTCGACGCTGCCTCTCGGTGAGCGAGGCGTCCTGGGCGATCGCAGTCCGCACCCGATCGCTGCCCGGCTCCTCAAGCAGGCCAGCACGGATGTAGAGGGTCTCTGCCGAGATCCGCAGAGCCCCGGCGATCTGGGTCAGGATTTCCGCGGAGGGCTTGCGCAACCCGCGTTCCACCTGGCTCAGATACGGATTCGATACGCCAGCGGTCCGTGCAAGTTGGCGCACAGAAATCTGCGCCGCGTTGCGCTGCTCACGGATGAACTCTCCGAGTGAGCTGACGTCGATTGTGGACACATGTCCAGTGTGACGGCCAGGTGCTTGCAATAGCAACCACCCACACGCCTGTGGCGTGGTGATCTGCATCACGGCAGCAAGCACTTACCTCCGCCTTACCCAGCCCGTACCTCCGGCGTTTGCCAACGGTCGCTGCCCCCTGTGACAACGCTTCATCGTCACTTCGTTGAGGATCTGCCGACTACTGAGCCGACTCTGCTGGCGGGAAAGCGGTCGCGGCGCTACTTTGGGTCACAGGTTGCCTGCTCAATCAAGCGTGTACGGACCGGCACGATGGATACCGATATATCCATGAGCAGCGGACAACAGGAAAGTGGACCATGACCGATTCAGTACCCGCGGGTGCCTTCACTCCCGGCCAGCAGCGGCCGCAGGACGTGTTGACCTCCAGAGCTGCGGAGAACTTCACCGGTCGGGTCGACATGACGTCCAGCACCGGCGAGGTCGCTCGACTGTGGTTCGACGACGGGCTGCTCACCGCTGCCACGGTTCCCGGGCCCAGACCTCGACTCGGCCTACGGCTGCTGTCGGCGGGACTCATCCGTCCCGAGGCGCTCGACAAGGTGCTGCGCGAGCAGGAGGCCGACCCGCAGGCCCGGCCGGTCGGCGAGTTACTCATCCGTGATGGAGCCGTTGACCCGGTCGAGGTCGAAAGGTTCGCCCGGATCCAGGTCGTCGACCAGCTGTCCGATTTACTTGGTTGGGACCTGATAGGCACAGCCGGCTTCGAAGGAGATCTTCCGGCCGCCGAACTGGCGAGTCCGGTGTCCCTGGACGACCTACTCGCCGAGGCCGGTCGGCGCCGCGAGGTCTGGGACGACATGGTCGCGCGGCTCGGTGGACCGCAGGGGATCCCCCAACTGTCGATGCTGGCCGCACCTCGGGCCAACCTGCTGCTCGGCCCATACGACTGGGCCGTCCTCACCAAGGTCGACGGATTGCGCAGCGTCGAGGTATTGGCAGACCATTGCGGTCTCAGCCTCTACGAGACGACCCAGATCCTGAGCAGCCTGTGCGACGTGGGCCTCGTTGTGCTGCCCGCGCCGAAGCCCCGCACGGCCGCCTCCAAACGTCGTGCCCCGGTGGACGCCGCGAGCCTGCTGCGTGAACTCTCGGCGCTCAACCGCGAGTGAGCGCGGAGACGCTCAAGCCTCCACCATGAGCGTCATAGGTCCGACGTTCACCGAACTCACCCGCATGTCGGCACCGAATCTCCCCCGCGCCACCTCGGCCCCCTGTTCTGACAGGGCGTCGGCGAATGCCAGCACCAGCGGTTCGGCGACCTCCCGTCCGGCGGCCGCGTCCCAGGTCGGTCGCCGCCCCTTGGACGTCGATCCGTAGAGCGTGAACTGGCTGACCACGAGGCACCCGAGGCCCAGATCGGCCGCGGATACCTCCCGGGGTCCGTCGCCAGGGGGGCCATCGAAGATGCGCAATCCATAGACCTTACGAGCCAGTGCCCTGGCGGTCGACGCATCGTCAGTGTGGGTCACGCCGACGAGGACGAGCAGACCAAGGCCCCGGAGTTCCCCGACAGGTTGACCATCGACGGCGACTGATGCGCCCTCGACGCGTTGCACGAGCGCCCTCACGGCAGGACCACCAGCTCTTGAGAGGCTGCGATACTCCCGCCGACGCTCAACACGGCTTCCGGGGGCACTGAGCGCTTGACCACAGCGGTCGCTATCGGCCCCAACTCGTAGTGCCGAGCCGCGCTTCCGACCCAACCCACTACTCGGCCATCGAGGGTCACCGGGTCGCCATGCGCGGGAAGCAGGCCCTCTGAGCCGTCGAGGTGCAGGAGTACCAGCCGCCGAGGAGGCTTACCCATGTTGTGGACCCTCGCGATGGTCTCCTGGCCGCGGTAACAGCCTTTCGCTAGGTGAACCGCAGGGCCGATCCAACCCACCTCGTGCGGAATGGTCCGATGGTCCGTCTCCTGACCCTGGCGCGGAATGGCTGCCGCAGTTCGCAGCGCCTCCAGCGCCCAACTCCCCGCCCGATCGTCGCCCAGCTGCGCAAGCAGTTGCTCCCGGGGGACAAGTACCTGGGAACCTGGCAGCAGCGCTGGCCGATCGGCCACGTACTTATCCGCACCACCACCCCGGTCGACGCCTGACGGGGTCGACCCTCGACCGTCGAACTCGGCAGGCACCAGCCATGTCGGGAAGGACGGGTCGCGCTCCGAGATCGGCCGCCAGATCACAGCGCGTTCGGCCGTGGCGTCGCGCACGGACACATCGAGCATGAAACGCATCCGATCCAGGTACGACAGCAGGTCGGCTGCGCTTCCAGGCTCGACGATCAACCAGCTTGTGCTGCCATCGTCCACGAAGTGGATCTCGTGCTCGACGTGCCCGTGTGGGTCCAACGCCAATGCGGTGGCGCTGGACCCCGGACCCACGTCTTCGAGCTGAGCGCTGAGCAGTGAGTGCAACCAGGACAGACGACCGCCGCCCGTGACGGCCAGAACCGCCAGGTGAGACTGGTCCACAGCGGCGGTTCCCTCGACCAGACGCCGCTGTTCACCGTGCGGATCTCCGTAGTGCCAGGGAACCCCCTGGTCGGCGGCAGTGTCCGGCGCCGGTACGGCCCCGGGTAGAGCGAGAGCCGGCGAGGTGTAGTCGGCGCCTGCTGTCACGAGGAACCCGCGCAGTCCGAGCACCGACCGGCGATGGCGGTGTGGGTGACATCCGCTGAGAAGCCGGTGGCGTCATGGATTCTGGTCACGAACGAGGCTGCACTCTGAACCGGCACGCTCTGCACCTTGCCGCAGTCGTCGCAGCGCAGATGGATGTGTGCCGGGGCGTCGGTGGCATGGTAGGTCGGCGATCCTTGCCCGATGTGGGCGTGCCGCACCAGGCCCACATCCTCCAGCACCACCAGCACGCGGTAGATGGTGGAGAGGTTGACCCCTGGGGAGGTCCGATGAACCACCGTCAGGATCTGCTCCGGGGTCGCGTGCCGCAGTTCGGTGACGGCGGCGAGCACCAACTGACGTTGCGCCGTGATGCGGTAGCCCCCGGCACGTAGTCTGACGTCAGCCGCCTCCGTCATGCCCCGCCCGGTCGGGTCTGCGGGGTTAGTCGGGCGGACAGGTGGTTGGACAGCGGCTGCTCTACCGCGGCCATGTCATAGGTCCACAGCAGTTCGCCGTTGACCAGCCCGTAGAGCCGTGAACCGGCATTGACCTCTTTCGCCGTTGCGGTCCGCATGATGCCGTCGGTCTGCAACTCTGCGCGTGCCCCGGTGATCTTGGCATCTTGGATGTCGGTGATCGTCACCTTTCCGAACCAGATCTCGGCGAATCCGGTGGGGTGGGTGAGGAGCAGTTCGACCTCGTTGTCGGGCAACGGTCGCAGGTATCCGGTCTCCGTGGCCGACGGACGGATGCGGTTGCCCTCCTCATCGAGGATCCACGAGCGTGACAGGTAGTACAGGAAGGGTCGCCCGTCCGTGGTGAAAGTGACCTCCTGGCCGAAGCGGAAGTCATCGATTGTGGGGTACTGCCCTAGGCCCACGCCTGCCCATGACCCGAGCAGCCACGACAGATGGCTCAGTTCGGAGGGCAGCACCCCCGCGCCCGGATCCTCGTCCTCCACGTTCAGCTCTTGTAGAGGCGGTAGACCACGTAACCGGCGAACCAGACGATAGCCAGGCTCACCAGAACCAGCAGCGATGTGAAGAAGATTTCAACCACGTCGCCCATGCTAGCGCCGATTCAGTACACCAGCGCCTGCGAGTCGCCAGTCAGGCACTCCTCGACGAACAGGGCGGCGCCGGCCAGCCGTATCCCGGGCACGAAATCATCCTGGGTGAGGCCGCGCCGCAGTGCACATTGGGAGCACACGGTCACCTGCCCGTCGGCGATCAGGGCGTCGCGTAGGTCGGCCAAAGGCGGGGCATGTTCGAGTCGGAATGTCTCAGCCTCGCCAGGGCAGGCCAGCCGGCTCGCCTCCCCTGTGAGCCAGAGGGAGGTGGGGGAACCGGATGCCAACGCGGTGGCCGCAACGGTGAACGCCTGCGATACCCGTTCGGGTTCATCGGCACCTGCGGTCAGTTTGACTACAAGCGGGCGCATG
>CAYMPK010000026.1:0-605 GCA_964392145.1 uncultured Actinomycetes bacterium
CTTCGAACCGGGGGCCCCTCTCACCCCCGACGTTCAGTCGGCGATCGAGCGGGTCGCCGCCGAGATCGTCGCCGAGTTGACGCAGACGGTGCAGCCATGAAAACCGATCGGGCGAACTTCGCCGTGGTTGGATTGTGACCTGTGACCACAGCTGAGATCCCGGGGCCGCGACCCCAACCCATCGGCGCCCTCCCGTGGCCTGCGGGGATGTTGTTGATCCCGCCCGTTGCGGGCGCGAACGAGGCTGCGGCGATGTTGCTGCAGGGCCAATACCCCGAACCCTGGCCCAACGACCTGGCCTACATCGCGTGGGCGCTCGACGATGAACCGGCCAAGGCCGCCGCCACTCTCACCGGCGAGGACCTGCTGTCGCGCTACAACCATGCGGTGCTGCTCGGTGGCGATGACGCCTGGGCGGCGTTGGCGCAGGAGACGTCGGGTGAGATGCGGGCACTGGTCGACACCTGCCGCTACTCCGTCGGACTGCTCGACGCCCCCCCCGAGGTGGCGGGGGTCGACGGCGAAGTGGCGGCAGTGGTCCACAGCGCGAGGGCCTCAGCGGCGATCGAACGGGGCGATCCCGGCCGTGCTGTCGAGGAGCTCTC
>CAYMPK010000026.1:615-15201 GCA_964392145.1 uncultured Actinomycetes bacterium
GTTTCGACCAGCGCTTGATCGAGCATTTCGGCTTCGAGGAGCTCTCCGTCGGCGTGCGTGCCGCGGAGGCCGTCGGGAGCAATCTGCTCGCGGCCACCCTCCGCCTCACGGCCGCGGAATTCCTGCGCGAGCGCCTGCACGATCCGGCGTCGGCCGCCCGACAGGCGGATGCCGCCCTGCAACAACTTCCGATGTCGGCTGATCGGGAAGTCCGGGCCCAGCTACAGGTGACTCGAGCGCTGGCCCGACAGGAATTGGCTGGCACCAACCGGGGTGCTTTGCTCGCTGTGGTCGCGGACCTCACCGAGGCGACCAAGGTGTTTCGCGAGGACAGCCATCCGGAACTCTTCGCCCTCTGCAACCATCAGCTGGCCTTGGCCTACCTGGTGATGCCGATGTCCAGCGAAGGTGATCGGATCCGGGTCGGGGTCGCGGTGAATTCGCTGCGAGCCGCGTTGAAGATATACACGCCCGAGACCCACCCTGCCGCGTGGGCCAGCAGCCAGGTCAATCTCGCGAATGCCTTGCAGTACCTTCCGAGCGTGCACCAGGAGAGCAACCTGGACGAGGCCGTCCAGCTGTACGAGGAAGTGCTACAGGTGAGAGACGAGGCCCAGGATCCGCTGGGCTACGCCAGACTGCTCGCCAATCAAGGCAACGCCCTCGGGCATCTCGGGGTGTTCGGCGATGCCCGGGTCAGGCTGGAACGTGCACAGTCGATCTTCCGGTCCATGGGCGACGACGACTCGGCTACCAGCGTCGCCGAGATCCTCGAGAGCCTGGGGGCCGCCGAGGCCCGGGCTCGGGCCGATGCCGCGGTCGGATCGCCTCCCTCGGCAGAGGTGTCCGGCGAATCCGATTCCCTGAGGGGTGGCTGATGGAGCCTTTCCTCGCTGCTCGATTCGATGCGTTGCTCGCTGAGGCAACGGGTAACTTCACCGAACGAATCGTTCACCGGTGTGGCGGCCCTGAGGCGGCGTTGGCGCAGTTGTCCGACGATCCGGAGGGCGAGGGAGTCAGGCGGTCCGAGTTCGTGGCGGCGTTCTTCGCGGAGAACTTGCTGGACAACCCGGGTGGCCATTGTTTCGTCCTGGAGGCGTTGTCCCGCAGGACGGTCGCGGCGGATTCGGGTGGACCGGTTTCGCAGGTCCTGGCCCGTCTCGCCACCGCGGCCTTTGCCGATGTCCTGACTCGACAGACATCGCAGTTGATCCAACGTCAGCAGTTCTACTCTTAGCCCAGCCCGTCGCCAGCCGGAGGAGCACCATGACCGATGCCTCACTCGAAGCGCTCGACTTCGATGAACTCGCGCGCACCGTCGACGAGCTGCGCGAGAAGGTGCAGCATCAGGATCCGGAGGTCCAGGCCCTGCTCTCGGACACGCTCAGCGCGATCACCGAGTTCAACCGACGCGGGCTGGTGGAACTCGTCCAACTCCTGCGCGAGGACGTCCGCGGCGGCGAGTTGTTGTACACCGCGGTTGACCAACCTGCGGTGATGGCCCTGTTCGTCTCCCACGGACTGATCCGAACAGATCGCACGCTGGACGTGTTGCGCGTCGTAGAACAGATCCGGCCCTACCTGGTCACCAGTTCCATCGAGATGTCGGTGGATGAGGTGCGAGATGACGTCGCCTACGTCAGCTTCGGCACTGGTTGCTCCGCGCCGTCTCAGGAGGCCAAGGACGAGATCAAGGGTGTCATGCTGCAGAGGGTGCCGGGGCTTCGCGCGGTGGAGGAGGTCGCCGTCGAATCCGGCCCGACCTTCATCGCCTTGGACTCCCTGCGTGTCGGCCCTTCGTGACCTCGGCATGGTCGGCTGACGGCACGGGGGCGCGACCGGTTCTCCGACTGGGTGCCGACTCCCCGGGAGGTCTGGCGCTACCGTTCGCCCAGCCGACGGCCTCACAGATGTATGCCCCGCGCGGTGTCTGGACCGACGGCGAGCGGGTCGTGGTTTCCGACACCGGCAACCATCGGGTACTCATCTGGCACACCATGCCTACCACCGACGGTGCGCCGGCGGACGTCGTCATCGGTCAGCCCGACTTCTCCTCGGAGGGACCCGCAGCAGCCTGTGGGGATACCGAGCGGGGGTTGAACCTCCCGACCGGGGTCGGGGTGATCGACGGTGACCTGGTAGTTGCGGATGCCTGGCACCACCGACTACTCGCCTTCGACGGTGTTCCGGAGGAGGACTTCGCGGCCCCGGTGCGCATCCTCGGTCAAGAGGATCCGCACGCGGTTGAACCCAACCGCGGCGGGGAACCCTCGCTGCGGACCTTGTACTGGCCATTCGGATTCGCGGTCGTGGCGGGCAACTTCTGGGTCGCCGACACCGGCAACCGCCGCGTGCTGGGATGGTTCGGTACGGACTTCCCCGACGTCGGTCGGCCCGCCGACATCCTGCTTGGGCAGGACTCGGCCGATGCGCGCGAAGACAACCGGGGAGGCACCGCAGCAGACAGTTTTCGCTGGCCGCACGCTGTTGCCGGTGATACCCGCACCCTCTACGTCGCCGACGCCGGGGATCACCGGGTGCTCGGGTGGAGTCCGCCGCCGTTGGCGGATGCGCCTGCCAGTCTGGTGCTGGGACAGGCGGGCATGTCGGTCACCGACGAGTTCAAGAATCGCCCGCAGGGGGCCGAGCGCCTGCGCTTCCCCTACGCGGTGGTCTCCGACGATGAGCGGTTACTGGTCGCGGACACGTCCAACAACAGGATCCTGATATGGCACGACCTGCCTCGCACCGCCGATGTGTCGCTGCCTGACACCGTGCTGGCCCAACCGGATATGGACGCCAACGGCGAGAACCGGTGGACTGCGGTGGCCGACGACACGTTGTGTTGGCCCTACGGGCTGAGCCTGGCGGGGGACCTGCTCGCTATTGCCGATTCCGGGAACAACAGGGTCATGTTCTGGCGGGTCGACTGAGGTCGACCGGTCCCGAGACGCGATCGGCTGCGGCGTTCCGCTCGATCAGGCCGCCCGGATTGGTAGCGTCCCGAGCATGGACCGACCGATGACGCGCCGAGCAGTGCGAGTCACCGGAACCGTCCAAGGAGTGGGATTCCGACCCTTCGTGTTCGGACTCGCGAAAGACCTCGGACTGACCGGTGTCGTCGGCAACGATGCGCGCGGGGTCTTCATCGAGTTGCAGGGCCCTTCAACAGTCATTGAGGACTTCCTGGCTCGACTGGTTGCGGAGGCACCGCCGATGGCGGTGGTCGACGCGGTGACCGCTGACGAACTACCGGTACTGGCGGGGGAGTCCCGGTTCGACATCGTGGCCAGTGCGGAGAGTTCCGGCGCCACGTCCATCCCGCCGGACACGGCCGTATGCGCGGATTGCCTACACGAACTCCGAGATCCCGCCGATCGTCGCCAGGGCTATGCGTTCATCGCCTGCACCAACTGCGGCCCGCGCTACACGATCACCACCGGGCTGCCTTACGACCGGGTAAACACGACGATGTCCGCCTTCGAACTGTGCCCGCCCTGCAGGCGCGAATACGAGGACCCCAGCAGTAGGCGCTTCCACGCCCAACCAACGGCGTGCGCGCGCTGTGGCCCGCGGCTGTCCATGCCGGTCGACGAGGTGGTCGACGCACTACGAAACGGTCTCATCGTGGCTATCAAGGGCATTGGCGGATACCACCTCGCCTGCAACGCCGAAGACCCGTCGGCGACGGCTGAGTTGCGCAACCGCAAAGGCCGCGGGGCCAAACCGTTCGCGGTGATGGTGGCGGATCTAGACGTCGCTCGCGACATCGCGGAAGTGAGCACAGAGGACGCGTCGTTGCTCAGCTCCGCTGCGCGACCAATCGTGGTGCTTCGGGCCAGGGATGAGGCGCTCAGCGGGTACGTCGCGCCCGGAACAGACACTCTCGGTGTCATGTTGCCGTACGCGCCCCTTCATTCCCTGCTGTTCGATGCCGGCGCTCCGCGGGTGCTGGTGATGACCAGCGGCAACCTCAGCGACGAACCGATCTGTACCGAGCCGGATGAGGCCGAGCAGCGACTGTCCGGAATTGCCGATGTCTTCTGCCACCACGATCGCACCATCCACGTGGCCTGCGATGACTCAGTCGTTCGGGTTGAGGCGGGTCAGCGGCTCCCGGTGCGGCGCAGTCGCGGCTATGCACCACTGCCCGTGCGACTCCTGCAGGACTCGAGCCCGTTGCTCGCCGTCGGCGGGGAGTTGAAGACCACCTTGTGCGTCGCCCAGGGGCCGCTCGCCTGGCTGAGTCAGCATGTCGGCGATACCGTGAATCTCGAGACGCTCGCGATGCTCTCGAGGACCGCTGACACGTTGCTGGATCTCCAGCGGGTCGATCCGGACGCGGTGGTGAGCGACGCGCATCCGGACTACCTGTCCACGGGATGGGCGTCACGGCGGGCAGAGTCGACGGGCGTCCGCCACTTGACCGTGCAGCATCATCATGCGCATTTCGCATCGCTGCTGACGGAGCGCCAGGTACCTCCGGGTGAGCCGGTGCTCGGTTTCATCTTCGACGGCACCGGCTACGGCACGGACGGCACCATCTGGGGCGGCGAGATCCTGTTGGGCTCCTATTCGGGGGTCCGCCGCATCGGACACTTGCGTCCGATTTCGCTGCCTGGTGGCGATGCCGCAACCCGCCATCCCGGGCGGACTGCCCTTGCACATTTGTACGCCGCCGGACTGACGTGGGACCCCGACCTGCCAAGTGTCACCACCTTGGCGCCGAACGAGGTCGCACTGCTCGGACAGATGCTGCGCTCGGGCTCTCATTGCACCCCGACAACCAGTATGGGGAGGTTGTTCGACGCGGTCTCTTCACTGCTGGGTGTCTGCCAGGACGTCGACTACGAGGCGCAGGCGGCAATCGAACTCGAAGCCTGCGCGATGAGGGCAGGCGGCCAGCACGCCTGGACCCCGGATGTGAGGTTCGAGCAGGACGTTGTGATCATCGATCCGAGTGCGTGGTTGTCCGCGGCGATCGCGGACGGCCGCGCCGGGATCCCGGTGCCGCAATCGGCTCGGGCATTTCATCTGGGTGTCGCTGCAGCGGTGGCCCGGGCGGCCGAAATGTTGGCCAACCGGTTCGAATTCCGGCGGGTTGCTCTGTCTGGCGGGGTCTTCGCCAACACGGTTCTCGCGTCTGCTTGTCAGAACGCCTTGAGCAGGGCAGGCTTGGACGTGCTCACGCACCGTGTGGTGCCTCCAAACGACGGCGGTTTGGCGCTCGGCCAAGTCGCGGTCGCCGCCGCCGGTGGCGCTGCCGAATCGGTTCGACGACGCTAGGAGTCAATGCGCATGTGCCTCGGAGTGCCCGGCAGGGTTGAGAAGGTGTGGGACGCCCAAGGCACCCGCATGGCCAGTGTGGATTTCGGCGGGGTGAGCAAGGAGGTCTGCCTGGCCTACGTACCCGACGTGGTGGTCGGTGACTACACGATCGTCCACGTCGGTTTCGCGCTGACGAAACTCGACGAGAAGTCTGCTCTGGAGACCCTCGAACTGTTTCGCAGCGTGGGGCTGCTCGACGAGGAACTCGGACTCACGGTGGACCCTCGGTGAGGCACCAGGGATGAAGTATCTGGAGGAGTTCGGCGACCCGGATCTGGCCGGTCGGCTACTCGACGACATTCGGGCAACTGTCACCCGACCCTGGGCGATCATGGAGGTCTGCGGCGGTCAGACCCACACCATCATCCGCAATGGGATCGATCAACTGCTTCCTGACGGCGTCGAACTGATCCACGGTCCCGGCTGTCCGGTATGCGTCACGCCGCTCGAGACCATCGATCGAGCGTTGGCCATCGCAGCCTTGCCGGATGTCATCTTCTGCTCTTTCGGTGACATGATCAGGGTGCCGGGTTCCAGCGACGATCTGTTGGCGATCAAGAGCCGCGGTGGCGATGTCCGGGTGGTGTATTCGCCGCTCGATGCTGTGCGGATCGCCCAGGAGAATCCCGACAAGCAGGTGGTGTTCTTCGGGATCGGCTTCGAGACCACCGCCCCGGCGAATGCGATGACGGTGCAACTCGCGAAGCGCCAGGGGATCGGCAACTTCTCGCTGCTGGTGTCGCACGTGCTAGTACCCCCGGCGATCACCGCCATCATGGAGTCCCCATCCCGTCGGGTGCAGGGGTTTCTGGCGGCGGGGCATGTCTGCACCGTCATGGGCCTCAGGCAGTACCAACCGTTGGTGGACGCCTATCGGGTGCCGATCGTGGTCACCGGCTTCGAACCGCTGGACGTTCTCGAGGGCATCCGCCGCACTCTCACCCAACTCGAGCAGGGGCGCGCCGAGCTGGACAACGCCTACCCGCGGGCGGTGTCCGCGCAGGGCAACCCGGTGGCGCAGGAGGTCGTGGCGGACGTCTTCGAGACCTGCGACCGCGCATGGCGCGGGATCGGAATGATCCCGCAGTCCGGTTGGCGACTATCACCGCGTTACGCGGAGTTCGACGCGGAACGACGCTTCGATGTCGCGGGTATCCACACCGAGGAATCCGTTCTCTGCCGCTCAGGTGAGGTTCTGCAAGGACTGATCAAGCCCTACGAGTGCTCGGCTTTCGGCAAGGAGTGCACACCTCGGATGCCGTTGGGAGCGCCGATGGTGTCGACCGAGGGTGCCTGTGCCGCCTACTACCAATTCCGTCGACTCGACGCTCCGGCCGTGTCATGACCGAGCCGCTGGATTTGGAGAGTTGGTCATGCCCTCTCCCGCTGCGCGATCAGCCCAACGTGGTGATGGGCCACGGCGGGGGCGGCCGTCTCTCCGCCGAGTTGGTGGAGCACTTGTTCCTGCCAGCCTTCGGGGGCACTGCGCTGGTCGACACCCTCACCCAACTCGGGGATGCGGCGCTGTTGGAGGTGGCCGGCGGACGACTCGCGTTCACCACCGACTCCTACGTCGTACGCCCAAGGTTCTTCCCCGGCGGCAACGTGGGCGACCTTGCGGTGAACGGGACGGTGAACGACCTCGCCGTCAGCGGCGCGGTTCCGTTGGCGTTGTCCGTGGGCATGATCCTCGAAGAGGGTATGCCGCTGGATGAGTTGGGTGCGATCGCCAACACGATGGGAAGCGCCGCCCGTGCGGCTGGCGTGTCGATCGTGACTGGCGATACGAAGGTCGTCGATGCGGGGCACGGCGATGGCGTGTACATCAACACGGCGGGTATCGGGGTGGTGCCGGCAGGTGTCGACCTGGGTCCGCACCGGGTTCGTCCTGGCGATGCCGTGTTGCTGTCTGGCCCGATCGGGATGCACGGCGTGGCGGTGCTCAGCGTCCGAGACGGCCTGGAGTTCGGATCCGAGATCGTCACCGACAGCGCCCCGCTGGCGGGACTTGTCGCCGCCTTGCTCGCAGCCGCCCCGGGGGTCGCCATGATGCGCGACCCCACCCGAGGAGGAGTCGCCGCGACCTTGAACGAGGTCGCTGCCAGCAGCGGCTGCGGGATCGAGATCATCGAACGTTCGGTTCCGGTGCCCGAGGATGTCCGCGCGGCGTGTGGTTTCCTGGGCCTCGACCCCTTGCTGATCGCCAACGAGGGGAAGTTGGTGGCGTTTGTGCCAGCAGAGCAGGCCGACGCCGCACTGCAGGCTATGCGCGACAACCCCCTGGGAACGGGAGCGGCCCGGATCGGGACGGTCGTCGACGAGCACCCGCGGATGGTCGTGGCCAGAACCGGGATCGGCGGTACGCGGGTGGTGGATCTCCCGTTGGCCGAGCAACTCCCGCGTATCTGTTGATGGCCCAGTCCCGCGACCAGTCGCCGGCCCTTCCGTTGCTAGCCTCGTCGCATGGCTGACGGGGTGCTGCTCAACAAGCTGCGCAAGGGTCGTGTCTGGCGCAAGATCGGCCAGGAGCGCCTCACCGAACCCGTCACCTTGAACCTGGCCTCGCTATTCGTGTGGGGGTTCGGAAGCTACCGACAGAAGGTCACCTGGGACCTGGTCGTGCGGCAGCCCTACGCCTACGGTGTGCTCAAGGCTGCCGACCTCGCCAAAGCCCAAGGATGCGACACGGTCACGCTCATCGAATTCGGCGTAGCCTCCGGTTTCGGCCTGGTGAACATGGCGAGGATCGCCGAACGGGTGACCCGCGAAACCGGAGTGCGGTGTGAGATCCACGGCTTCGACACCGGAGCCGGGATGCCGCCGCCGGTGGATTTCCGAGATCACCCCGACCTCTACCAGGACGGTGACTTCGCGGCCGACGTCGTCGGACTGCGCGAGGTGCTGCCTGCCAATGTCACCCTGCACATCGGTGAGTTGCGTGACACGGTGCCTGCTTTCGTGGAGCGACTCACTCCCGCGGCTCCCGTGGGGTTCGTCGCCCTCGACGTTGACTACTACTCCTCCACCGTGGATGCGCTGCAGGTCTTCTCCGGTTCCGCGTCAGGACTGCTGCCGCGGGTGGTTGTCTACGTGGACGACATCGCCCTGGAGGCCCACAACTCCGCGGCAGGGGAGACCCTGGCGATCGCGGAGTTCAACGCCGCCAACCCGTTGCGCAGGTTGGAGTTCCACCGCTTCTTCGAGGACTCCCGGATCTTCCGGCGGGCACAGTGGGTCCGACAGATGATGTTCCTCCACGTGATGGACCACCCGGTGAGACAGGTCGGGGCCGCGTCGCACGTCAAACGCTACGTGGAGAATCCGTATCTGAAGCAGGAGTCCCGAACCGAGAACTTCCACTCCCTGAGCTAGTGCGGCCCAGTCCCCCTGTGGCCGGGCCGCGGAAGGTGCGTACCTGCTGGAACGGCGTACCGTCGCTGATATGTATCCGATCCTGCTGTTCGACGGCGACTGCGCCTTCTGCACGGCCAGTGTGAACTTCCTCAGGCGCTACGTCCGACCCGAGGCGGACATTGTTCCTTGGCAGCACGCGGATCTCACCGTGCTCGGTGTGAGCTCTCGGGAGTGCCAGGAGTCGATCCAATGGTTGGCAGGGCCCGCGACGCCGCCGCTGACCCAGGGCCGCGCGGTTGCGGCGGCATTGTCGTGCGGAGCGCCGCCCTGGCCGCTGATCGGGCGACTGATGGCGACTCCCGGGATTGTCAACGCCGCGAATGCGGCGTATCGCCTGGTCGCGCGGAATCGCTTCCGGCTTCCCGGTGCCACGCCTGCGTGCCGGTTGGACACCCTTCACGATGCTCCGAAGTCGGCGGCTTGAGATGGCGCTCCCCGCGGACTTCCAGGTCGATGCGCCCCCGCTGCAGGGCCGGGTGGTGTTCGAGCATGACTGGCGCGATCTTGCGTTCCTGCATTGGCGAGTGCGCCCGGGGCTGGTCGCACATCTGTTCCCCTCTGGTACGCGACCCGACACCTTCGGCGGTGACACGTTCGTGGCTCTGGTGCCCTTCGAACTGCGAGGAGCGAACTTCTTCGGCAGCGCGGCGGTCCCCTACTTCGGAGACTTCCTCGAGACCAACGTGCGGCTCTATTCGGTTGACGACGACGGTCGCCACGGGGTGGTATTCGCCAGTCTGGAGACGAGCAGGTTGGCCATCGCCCTTGCGGCGCGAACGACGGTGGGCTTGCCCTACACCTGGTCGCGCCAGACCGCGACAGTGTCTGGCTCGAAGCGTTTCTGGACCACCCGGCGCCGGTGGCCCGATCGGGGCCTTCGGACCGAGATCGGCGTCGAGGTCGGCCCCGCGATCACCGAGCCCGACGAACTGTCGGTCTTCCTCACCGCGAGGTGGGGTCTGCACACCAAGCGCTTCGGACGCACGGTGTGGATTCCGAACTTCCACGACACCTGGGAATTGCAGCACGCGGTGGTCACCGCGCTGCGTGATCAGCTCTTACGTGCCGCCGGGGTTCCGGTTACCGGGCCACCCGATGTGCCGACCATGTTCTCCGCTGGGGTTCATACGTCGTTTGGTGAGCCCATCCCGATCTGATCCGGCATCAGTTCGGCCAGCTCCCCCGCCCAGCTCCCCCGCCCAGCTTCAGACGCGCGATCGATCCGACCTCATGCGCTTCTCCCGGCGCCGGCGTCCTCCCGTTCGGCTGCCGACACCGCGCGGGTGAGGCGGTCGCGTTCTTTCGTGATCCACTTGCCTGCCGGGTAGTTGCTCAGGAAGGCCTCAGCGAACTCCACCGGATCGTCGCCCACGACTGCGCGCACCGGAGTGCCGTCCGCTGCAGCCCGTTCGAAGAGGGTCGCCAGGTCATCGAGCATCGTGAGGATGCTGCTGGCATCGTCCATCCCGCCCAGGTGGTTCAGGTAGCGCATCAGCGCCGCAACGGTGTCTCGATACGACGGTGGCAGATTCCCGATCCGTGCTGTGTACTGCCGGTACTGCTTCTTCTGTTCATACCATTTGGGTGCCATTGCTACTTTCCTCCTTCGTGGAGCTGTGTGAGTTGCTCTGAGAGGAAGCCCCACGTCCTCCAGAAGTCAGCCAGTTGTTCCCGCCCGGCCGCATTGAGGGAGTAGACCTTGCGCGGCGGCCCCTTCTCCGACGGAACCTTCTCAACGTCGACGAGTCCGCGCTGCTCGATGCGGATGAGTAGGGCATAGATGGTTCCCTCGGCGATGTCGGTGAAGCCACGGTCACGCAGCCAACTCGTGATCTCGTAGCCGTAGGCCGGCCGGGCCGCCAGGATCGCCAGCACGATGCCCTCCAGCGTGCCCTTGAGCATCTCCGTCTCCTGCTTGCCCATGACCCCTTCGCCTATCTACTCAGTGTCGCTTACTACCACTAGATAGTAACGCAGAATACTGCGAGTGGCTAGGGCCTCGCCCGCCGCCCGCAGGTCAGGGCGTTGCGACCGTCGGGATCGTCGTGTTGGCGACAACGCTTGGTCGACGGCCACCTCCGGCGCGACGAGGAACGACTACGTCACCGACATCGAACACCGGGACCCTCCACCACATTCGTCTAGGGCGACGGGCAGGAGATGTCTCGCGAGGGCAGCTTGCCGGTGATGAGATAGGCCAGGCCAGGGCGGTCGATGCAGGTCGACTTGTTGACCCCGAAATAGCCGTGGAAGGTGCTGTGCACGGTGATGAGTCGTGAACCGGTCAAGGCACGACGATCGCTCTGGGCGCCGGCATAGGGGGTGGCAACGTCACCGGTGGAGTTGATCAGCAGGGGCGGCGCGGGCAGCGCTACCGGACGGGAATCGGACAGCCGCGGAATCTGATTCCAGGCCGGGGGTAGGCCGCTGCACATTGTGGAGAAGTTGAGCACGTTCGAAGCCGCCTCCGGACCGCTGGCGGTTGCGAAGCGGGTGAGCGACGCTGTGACTTGGCTGTTCGTCGGGCGGCCCGACATGTCCGCACAGTTGATCAGCCGCAACGCAGGGGACCCATACATGAGGGCCCGGGTGCGTGTGATGGCCAGTTTCAACTCAGCCCGGGTCCCGGTTCGCTTCCGACAGGCCGGCTCGCTCATCCCGGCCGCGTGGGCCAGCGCGCAGATGCTTGCCGGGAACGCGTTGAGGGATGACTTCGAACGACCCGCATTGATCGCCTGGGACCACACATCCCAGCGGCTTACCCGCTCTTTGTCGATCATGATGGTGCGCGTCTGAAGCTTCGCGATCAAGCGGGTGTACACACCGCCGATTCCAGGTGGCAGCGAGCGCAGGATCATCGGCCAGGCTGTGGCCCCGCCCATCCCCTGATTCACCAGGTAGGTGCCCATCACAGCCTGGGGTGCTGTGACACTGTCGAGGATCATCGCTCTCACGCGGGTGCGGAAGGTCAACGCGTAGGTGCGGCCGATGGTGGTGCCGTAGCTGTAGCCAACGTACGTGAGTTGCCGGTCGCCGACGGCTGCTCGCAGGGCGTCCAGGTCTCGGACCACGTCGTTGGTCCCCAGGTAGCGGGCGAGGACGCTGTTCATTGCCAGGCAGACGGCCCCCGATTTCGCCTCGCTCGCCTGCCGCGCCGCCGCCACCTGCCCCCAGGAGAAGGGGCCGGTCAACAGCGAGGTCGGGAACTCCCGAGGTTGCGGACATTCGTTGAGATCGGGTGTGGTGGTCGGTACACCGCGCGGATCCCACGAGGCGATGTTGAACCGGCTGCGCAGCGCCGTGTCATTCTTGAAGGCGGCGATGAAATCGGTGCCCGGTTCCCCTGGGCCACCCGGATTCGTGAACATGGTGCCGATCACGTGTGGACCGGTCGCGGGCAGTCGCCTAACCGCCAGATTGAAGGACCCGAGCCTCGGATCAGACCAGCTGCGCGGCACGACGAAGCGGGCGCATTGCTCGTCGGGATCGTCACGGCAGGTGGACCACCGGAGTTTCGGTCTGAGGTCTCCCCGCGGATCCCCCGACTGCGCCGTGGAAGCGATCGTCGCCCGCTGGTCGGGAGTTGCGCTGACAAGTACCGAAGGGTGTGCTGCGGTCGGAGTCGTAATAGCTGCCAAGAAAGTGATTGCTGCGGCCGTCGAACCTAGAGTCCGGGCTGCGAGGATCCGGGGTGTGCTGGGCGCCATGTTTTCAACCTAGTCACAAGTGGGCGGGACGTCTCGGCCCGTGATGACCTAGGGGCTCCAGGGCCGTCGTAAGACGAGGACCTCTGCGACGTCAAACCGTATCTGCGTCCCAACTGGTCAGGTATTGCGGACAACACTGAATTCGTATCCCGAGAAGTCGCCGAAGGCAGGTGCGAACCACCGGATCCGAGTTCGGGCGGGGGTGGCGAAGGTCTGCAACCACCAGGAGCCGTCCCGGTACAACACACGTGGCAACCTCAGGTCCCCCCTCATGGTGCTGGTCGCGCGGACCTGTACCGGCTGACCTGCATTCGTCGTGCAGTCCGGCTTGGTCAGGCGCGTCAGGCTGTTCGGCCTGATGGCGTCCGGACCCGAAACTGGCGGGACGAGGACACAGGCGTTGAGCGGGAACTGGTTCCTTGTCGTGGTCACGAATGTCGCGATCGTCGTATACATGCGGCCGATCGGGTAGGCCCGGGCGAATCCGCGAACAGACAGCAGCGTGCGCACCCGGGCGTAGTAGCGGGCACCCGGCTGCAACCCGGAACACACCCCGGAGATCGCTACCGCGTTCGCACTTGTCGCGGGCGACCCGGCCACCCTGTCACTGCGGATCACAGGTCCTGTGAAGTCAGCCCGGCGGGCGCACTCGACGCTCGAAGTCGCCGTCGCACCACCGGGGTGGATCTGCCCCGAAATCCGCGCGGACGTGGCATGGACAGCCGAGATCCGAGGCGGTGGCGCGCCTGAGGCTATCCGGCCGATGGCGCCGCCTGCCTTCTCGGTGAACAATACGTTCCCGTCCGGCCCGGCGGTTGTCCCGCCGGGCGCCGCGGGGGCCCTGAGGCGATAGCTCCCCAGAACAATGCCGTGGATGGACATATGGGCGATCGAGTTGCCGGCCAGGTTCGCCACCCAGAGATTGCCATCGGCACCTGCGATCACCCGGCCTGGTCCGGAACCCTTCGGTAGGGGATAGGTCGTCACCGAGCCTGTGGTGGTGATCTTCCCGACCCGGTCGGACAGGTTCTCGGTGAACCAGAGGTTGCCATCGGGACCGGGGCTGATTCCCGCCAGGTCACCGGCGGATGCATCCGCGATCGGATAGCTCCCCAGCACGGCCCCCGAGGTGGTCATCTTGATGATCCGGCGGGCACCGGACTCGGTGAACCAGAGGTTCCCGTCGGGCCCAGCGGCGATCTCGACCGGCTTGGCGCCGTTGACCAGCGGGAAGTACGTGATGCTGCCGTGAGGCGTGATACGGCCGATCTCAGCTGGCTGCGGGCTGGCTGCGGCCGCGGCCGTGAACCAGAGATTGCCATCAGGGCCGGGCGTTATCGCACTGGGACTGAAACCGGGCGTCACGCTCCAGCCGGCCAGGACTTGGCCCCGGGTGGTCATTTTGACGACCCGACCGCCCGAGAATTCGGTGAACCACAGGTTTCCATCCGCACCGGCAGCGACCACCGCCGGGATCCTGCCTCTGGCCACCGGGTGCGCAGTGACCTGGCCATTGAGTCCGATTCTGGACACGGACCCGGAGGCCAGCTCAGTGAACCAGAGGTTCCCGTCGGGACCGATGTTCATGCCCAGTGGTGCCGAGCCTCGACCGAGGGGAAACGTGGTTATTGAACCCGCCGCGGTGCCGCCGGCCTGAACAGGGCCGGAGGGTGGGAGAACGCCCAGGAGAGCAACGGTGATCGTCGCTGCCGCCGCCTTCACACCTCGCCCGAGAATGAGCAACTCGTGCCCTCATCTCTGGCCGTGGGCCCAGTTCCCCGTTGGTGTGCGAAGCCACGCTACTGCATCACATCGGCAGCCGTCAGAGTCGAGGAACACTAAAGTAGTTCGACGCGGATACTCAGCGCTGACACACGGCCGCGGAGATCCGCCACGCTCCACTATTTGACCCACGGTGTGGGCTGCGGCTTGCCGAACAGCCAACCCTGAGCCATCTCCCAGCCTTGGGCGCCGAGGATGTCCGCCTCTCGCTGCGTCTCAACCCCTTCCGCGATGGTGGACAGGCCGAGGCCGTCAGCCAGACCTGCCAGGCCCTGGCTGAGACGCAGCACCGTGGGGTCGGGGCCGGTGATTCCCTTGGTGAAGGAGCGGTCGAGTTTGAGGCCCTGTACCGGCA
>CAYMPK010000026.1:15211-18562 GCA_964392145.1 uncultured Actinomycetes bacterium
CGAAGGTGCGTCAAGGTCGAGTAGCCAGTGCCGAAGTCGTCCACCCACCAGGTCACCCCAAGGTTGGCGAGGGTGAGCATTCCGACCTGAATGGCGTCGGTGACATGGATCAGAGAGGTCTCGGTTACCTCCAAGTGCAGACGTCGCGGGTTGACGCCGGCGGCTGCGATCGAGTGGCTGACGAACTCGACGAGATCGGGGGCGGAGAGTGTCGCAGCCGAGAAGTTGACCGCCATGTCGACCTCCGTCGGAAGGTCGCGCAGGGCGGTTACCGCCTGTTCGAGCATCGCGCGGTCCAGCTCGACGATCAGGTCGCTGCGCTCTGCGACGGACACGAACTCGTCAGGCTGCACGATCGAGCCGTCGGCCTTGATCCATCGCGCGAGCGCTTCGTAGCCACGTAGCTTCCCGGAGGGCAGCGAGACGATGGGTTGGTACCAGGCCTTTATCTCCCCGGCGTCGAGGGCCTTGCGCAGTCCGGTCTGGATCTGCAGCCGTTGGCGCGCCTCGCCTGCCAGAGCCGGGTCGGCGAAGACCCAGCGATTGCCACCAGCTTCACTCGCCTGTCTCATCGCGTTCGAGGCGTCGCGGAGCAGTTCGCCAACGTCGCCGCCCTGGTCGGTCGCGATACCGATACTCATCACGACCGCCAACCGCTCCTGGCCGAGCATGATCGGAAGTTTGCTGGTCGACTGCAACTCATCGACCAGGTCGAGCAGTTCGGCGCTTGTCATGGCCTCGGTGACGAGCACGCCGATCTCTGTGTCGGCGGTGCGCCCGATCCACCCGCGCCCCTTGAGTGCCCGCGTGAGCCGATCCGCGATGGTGACCAGCGCCCGGTCACCCGCAGTGTGCGTGTAGGCATCGTTGATCATGCCCAGCCCATCGATCCCGATGGAGAGCAGTGCACAGCCGGAGGCGGAACCCTGCCGGGGGCGCTCAGAGCGCGCCTTCTCCAACTGCCCCAGCAGCCGGGACCGCGTGAGCAACCCGGTGAGCGAGTCGTGGTTGACTTCGAACTCCAGTTGGGTGCGTGTCTCCACTTCCGCGTCGATGTCTCGCAGCGTGTCTATCCCGCCGATGAGTTTCCCGTCCTTGTCGCGCAGTGCCCTGCCGGTGACCCGCACCCACCTCCAGGCGCCGTCACGGGTTGCGTACCGAACCTCGACCTCCCCTCGGTTCGATCCCGCTGCCAGAATCCGCTCCTGATTCTCCACCACCGAAGCCACGTCATCGGGGTGGATCAATGAGGCCGGCGGACGTCCGATCACCTCGTCCGGGGCCCAGCCCAGGACACCGGTGATGGATGGCGATACCCATGAGATGACCCCGGGGGAGTCAGAGCGAATGACCACGTCGGAGGCGTTCTCGGCGATGAGACGGTAGCGGGCCTCGGACTCCGCGAGTGACTCGGCCGCCTCGTGCTGTTCGGTGATGTCCCGCACGATGCCTACGGCACCGATACCGCCGTCCGGCTCCGGATACGGCTGCATCTTGACCTCTATCCAGATGGACTCACCGTCCTTTCGCCGCCATCGGAAAACGCCGGTACCGGGTCGTCCTTGATAGGTGGCATCACGCAGTGCGATGGCCGCAGCCCGGTCGTCCGGGTGCCACAGGTGCGCAGACGTCCGCCCGATCAGCTCGTCGGGCGACCAACCAGTGACGTCCTCCAAGGACGGGGATACCCACTGCACAAGGCCATCTACCTGATGGAAGACGATGTCCGTCGCGTTCTCCACCATCATTCGGAAACGGGTCTCCGAATCCGCCAGATCGGCGGCGGCGCGCAGGCGGGAGATACCGTCCCCGATGTCGGAGGCCAGGCGTTCCAGAGACGCGATCTCACGAGCGCCGAACCCTCCGCTCTCGGTCGCGTACACCGATAGCGCCCCTTGGACGGTGCCATCCACCACCACGGGCAAGGCAACTGAACCATGGATGCCAAGGGCGTCCGCCTCGTGGAACCATGGAGCGAACTGCGGGTCAGCGGCGTGATCGTTGCTCACCACCGTCCTACCTGTTCGGATGCACGTGCCGGTGGGGCCTAGGCCCGTCGGGGCTTCGTCCCACGTCACATGCAGGGAGTCCGTGTAGCCCCGGTCGTCTCCGGCGACGGCGACGACCCGCACTGACTTCGCAGCGTCCGCCGCAGGGGTTCCGTACCAGGCGAACGCGTAGCCTCCGACGTCTGCGGCCGCCTGGCAGATCCGGGTGAGTAGATCGGACTCGGACTTCGCCTCCACCGCGATGCGGTTTCCGGCGGTGAGCATCGCCAAGCCGCGTCGATAGGAGACCTCGTCGGTGATGTCCTTCAGACTTCCGACCTGGCCGATCACCGCACCGGCCTCGTCCAGGATCGGTCTCAGGTTCGCGTTCATCCAGCGGTACCCGCCTGACTCCGCACGGACCCTCACCTCACCATGGCCCGTCAGGCCCTTGGCCAGACTGCCGCCGATCCGACTGAGGGTGGGCCGGGCGTCGGGGGCCAGGAACTCCCGGAGGGGGTGACCTATCACGTCTGCAGGGCGCCAGCCGAGTACGTCGTTCACCGACTCCGAGATCCATTGCACGTCGCCGTTGAGCTTCCCGCGGAAGACCACGTCGGAGGAGTTCTCGGCGACGAGTCGATAGGTGGCCTCGGAGTCGGCAAGGGCGGTCAGGGCGGCGTGGCGGTCCGTAACGTCATGCCAGGTCTGGCTGACGGCGTCACCGATCTTCACCACCTGAAGGTCGAAGAACCGCGGTGTGCCTTCCAGCGACTCCAGCGGGTAGGCCACATCGGCGAGGGTGAAGGGTTCACCCGTCGCTAGAAGTTCGGTGTAGAGGTCTAACGCTCCCTGCTCGACGGCGGCCGGATGTTGGGTCCGGAGGCGGCGGCCCACAAGTTGCTCGCGGGTCGTCTGCTCGAATGCGCAGGCGGCTGTATTGGCCGCGGCGTACTCGAAGTCGATGATGTTCCCCGCTTGATCGCGCACAGGGGTGTAGATGACGTGAGGCTGCGGACTCGCTTCCAGCCACCACCAGTCGTCGAGCGGCTCCGCACCTGGCTCGCCGGGTGCGGACACGTCGACGGCGGCAGCGCCCCGGGCAGCGTCGGACCCGGCTGGCTCGGTTGCCTTTGCCATCGCATCGCACCGCCATGTCGAGCTGTTACGTTCCCCCGAGCCTAGCGGCGGCCCGCCCGGTTAGTCTCACGAGTTGAAGCGACCTATCGCCTGCCGGGCGGTTCCCTACGGTGGGGCAGGGCCGTGGCGGCTTGTGGCTCAGTGAGTCAACGCGCTGGGAGACTCGACATGGGTGAGCTCGCCGTCAAGAATCTCGAATACGCGATCGGTGTACTCGACCATC
>CAYMPK010000027.1:0-12539 GCA_964392145.1 uncultured Actinomycetes bacterium
GGACTACTTCCTGCCGAGCCTATTGGCCAACATCGCATCAGCATTGGTCTGGGCGGCGTCGATCCTCATTGCCTGGCCACTTCTCGGGGTGATCTTGGGGTTCGCCTTGCGCCAACGCACCGGGTGGCGGGCCGACCCTGATCTGATGAGAGCCTATTCGCGGGCCTCATGGATCTGGGTTGCATCATTCCTGGTGCGCGCAGCCGTCAACACCCCCCTCTACCTGAGTGACAATCGTGTGGGCTTGGGGATCTCCCGCGTGGTACTTGGCTGGCCGATGGTCATCGTCGTTATCGCGGCCTCGTGGGCGGTCATTCGTCGGACACTGCCCGCGGACCACCCGGGAATACGCCACCCGCGAATTGCTGCTGATGGCTCGATCGCTCCGGCCGAGTTGGACTGAGGGGTCCGCGAGGCCCGCTGCTGCTACGTTCGGCGGCAGGGAGGACTGTCGCTCGTCGGCAACGCAGATCAGGCGGGAGGCGATGAGGCGATGAATCGGTTCCAGGCCAACCTCTGCCTCCTCACCGCCACCCTCTGCTGGGCACTCGAGCCCACCCTGCTCAAGCGCTTCGACCGCAACGTGTCGGTGATGGGGGTTGTCGCCCTGACCAGCGGCCTGGCCGCGATATGCCTCGGAATCGTCTTCTGGTCCCGTTGGCGGGTGCGGCCGAGTAGGGCGTCGCTGCGGAAGTTGGCCTACCTCGCGGTGCTCGACCTGGTCGCCAGTGCGCTGGGCTTCTGGGGTGCCAGGCAGGTGGACCTGTCAACGAGTGCCTTTCTGCTGGCACTGTGCGTGGTTGGGGTGCCGGTTGTACTCGTTGTGAGGCGTCGCCCCGTGCCGGGGCGGACATGGGTGGGGATCGTCATCATCCTGTTGGGCCTGGCACTTGCAGTACAGATCAAGCCCGGGTCCATGGCATGGGCGCCGGCCCTCGTACTGCTCGGAGCGGCCGCCGTGCGCAGTGTGTACATGGTCGGGGTCAATGACATGTCCAAGAAGCATGACCCAGCCCAGATGGCCGTGTATCTGCTGGCGGGCGCCTCGATGCTGGGATTCGTCGGGTGGGCCCTGACCGATCCCGGCTCAATCGTGGCAATGGACTACTCGGCCGACTTCTGGGCCACGTTGGTGATGTACGCCTTGTTCGTGTTCAGCATCTTCACGGCGACCAGCTTCCTGGCGCAGCCGTACGCGAGCGCGCAGAGCGTCGCGGTGATCTACTCCCTGGAAGTGACCTTCGCGGTGCTGCTGGGCGCTGCTCTTCCGCATCTCCTGGTCGATCGGATCCAGCTCACAATCGCGGTCCTCGCGGGTTGCCTGCTCACCTGCGTGGGGGTGATCGTGGCCGAGGTCGACCTCCGGGGGGCCCTTCGTGCTGCCGTCTCGAGGAGTGCCCGGTGAGGGGGCGGGCGGCACGATTGCGGCCTAATGCTCAGTTGTTCCTCGTCCTTGTCGCAATCTACCTGGCTATCGCGGTGCCGTTTCGCTCGCTTGCTTTCATGCAGGGGCTGACCGACGTCAGGCCGGTCGCCATGTTGATGCCCGTTTACGGCGTCTTCTTCGGACCCGTGGGGGCCTGGGCTTTCGCAGTCGGGAACACCGTGGGTGACGTGGTCGCGGGCAATTTCGGGTGGGCGAGTATCGGCGGCTTCCTCGCGAACTTCGCTGCTGTCTATGTCTACTTCATCGTCTGGAACCGCCTGGTGAAGACGCGCATCACGCTGTCCGACTGGCGTGGACTGGGTCAATTCTTCGCCTCGGTCGTCGCAGCCACAGCGGTGACCGTAGCGATCCTGGTGCCAGTCGTCGCGATCTTCGAGCCGACGGTTGATCTCGCGTACTTCGGCCAAATCGTGATGATCAACAACTGCGTGTTCGCACTGGTGCCGGGCATCGCGATCATCATCATCATGGAGTCCGAGTACGGCATGACGCCGTATCGCGAGCAGCGCCAAGGGCTGTCGGAGCTGCCGAGTTCGCAGGCCTAGTGCAACGGGTCTAACGCAGCAGGAGGTAGGCGACACCGCACACGCTGATCAAGGAGACGATGAACAGAGGGATGCCGAATCGCACGAACGAAGCGTTGGAGTAACCGCCTGGTCCGAGAACCATGAGGTTCGATTGGTGGCTGAACGGGTTGAGGAAGGTGAACGAGATACAGGTGGCCACTAGTGCCAGCAGCATCACCGGCGATAGACCCATCTCGTCGGCGATCCCGATGGTCACCGGGGTGAGGATGGAGGCGGCCGCAGCGTTTGTCGTCACATTGGTCAGGGCTGCTGTGACCACGGCGATCACGACGACCACCAGCGGCAGACTGCCCGCGCCCAGGTAGGAAATCGCATCGGCGATCTTGCTCGCCAGCCCGCTGCTCACGACGATGGCGCCCAGACCGACCGACCCCGCCAGGATGAAAAGGACATTCCAGTCCAACGCCTTGACTGCCTGTCGCGCTGTCAGGACCCTGGTGACCACCATCAGCAGGGCGCCCGTGAAGGCGACGACCTCCACCGGTGCCAAGCCGAAACCCGCCGCGATGATCACCGCCAGCAAAATCAGCAGAGCCATACGGGTCTTGGCCGGCTGGGGTGCCTTCCCCGCGGCGTTCTGCCAGAGCGACACCGAGGAACTGTCGGCGAGAGCGTCGGGGTTCTCGGCAGTGACGAAGCACGTCTGACCCGCAGAAGCCGGTGTCTCCCGCAGCGGCCGATCGGTTCGTGCCGCGATGACCGTGAGGTCACCGTCGGCTCCCAGTTCCCGAACGGTGCCGTGGTAACCATTGGCTATCGAAGCTGCATAGAGCCGCTGGGCGGACAGGCCGAAGCGGGGGCTGCCCCAGAGGGCCGCGACCCCGTCCTTGGTGGTCTCGAACACCAGCGTGTCACCCGCCTCGATCGTCGAGGCAGGACTGAGGTCATCGTGGTGTCGGCGGACCGCGATCAGTTCATACTCCTGCGTAGTCTCAATGCCCAGGGTCGCGGCGGTGCGGCCGATCGCGTTGGCGCCGTCGGCAACCTTGATCTCCGCGCGCCAGCGCTTCGTGGCTGGCTCCGCCGCATCCCCGGCCTTGAACATCCGGGGCGCTGTGATCATCAGGACGAGCCAGCCGATGAGACAGACCGGAAGGGCGACGGGCGCGAAGGAGAAGAGTCCGATGCCGATTCCGGCAGACGAGGCGATGCCGGCGATGAGCAGGTTGGAACTGGTTCCTATCAGCGTGACCGAGCCGGCAAGAGTGGTGGCGTGGGCGAAAGGCAGCAGTACTTGCCTGGTGGGGATGCCCCGGGTCTGCTGTAGTTCCTGCGAGGCGGGAATCAGCATCGCCACGATGGGGGTGGTGTTGATCGTTGCCGAAAGGATCCCGATCGGAGCGATGAGTCGGCGTAGAGCTTGTTGGGCAGTCGTGACCGTCGCCAGCAGCCGCCAGGTGATCCGAGACACGACGCCGGTGAAGATGACTCCTTGGGCAACCACCAACATCCCCGCGACCGTGATGACCCCGCCGTTGCTCAGGCCCGAGAAGAGTTCGTTCACCGGTGCAACGCCGGTGATGGCCGCGATGGCGATCGCACATCCCAGGGCCAGCACCGGCGGCACCCGACCGGAGGCCATGGCGACCAGAGTCGCGATCACGAGGATCGCGGCGAAGAGCATCATGGGTCCTCCTTCGTCTGGTTGGCCAAGATAGTCCGGTCACGGCTCCTCTGCCCGGTGCTCCGATGGGTCCTGGAGCCCGGCGATCGGCCCAAGCCCCGGTGATGCTGGCTAAGGTTGGTCCCCTCAGACCGCGGAGAGGGGTTGTTGCGCAACTCCCGCCGCGCGGCCGCCAGAACAGGAGCATCATGAGCGCAAGCAGCGGCGTGGACGAAGGTGCGAAGTCGCCACAGGACTTGGCGGCAGTCGTGACCAGTCGCGGATACCACGCCCTGCTGCTGCTGGCGGCCCTCATGGGACTGCCGGTCGCGGTGTGCGCCTTCTTCTTCCTTGCGGCGCTCACCTGGCTCGAGAACTACCTCTGGGAGACGGTGCCGCGCCAGTTGGGGTGGGGGGATCCACGCATCTGGTACACGGTGCTGGTACTCGTTGTCGCCGGCATCGTGGTGGGACTGGTCGTCACCTACCTACCCGGTAGGGGCGGACACTTGCCGGTGAAGGGTTTCGCCGGTGGTTCGACCCTGCCCGCACAACTTCCCGGAGTGATCCTCGCCGCCTTCGGAGGGCTTGCCCTGGGCGTGGTGCTGGGTCCCGAGTCGCCGCTGATCGCGCTCGGAGGGGGGCTGATGCTGCTGACTCTGGGGCGGACGAAACTGCGAAACTCGCCCCAGGCCCTGACGCTGCTGGCTGCCGCTGGTTCGGCCGCTGCGGTCGCGACCGTCTTCGGCAATCCGCTGGTGGCGGTCGTCCTCATGCTGGAGGTGGTAGGCCTGGCTGGCGCGCAGGTGCTGCTGGTCCTCCTTCCGTGCGCCGCCTCCGCCGGGCTGGCGGCGTTGATGTTCACCGGACTGGGATCCTGGACCGGCATCAATGTCCCGACCTTGACCATTCCCGGACTGCCGTTGGCCAACATCGACGTCGCGGATCTGCTCTGGACCGTGCCGGTCGCCATCCTGTGCGCCATCGGCGCGTCATTGGTTCGGCGGATCGGGATCCAAGCCACCAAGTTCACCCGCAATCAGACGGTGGTGCGCACGGGACTCGCGGGTCTGCTCGTCAGCCTGAGCGCGGTGGCGTATGTGCTCATCACCGACCGATCACCGTTGGATGTGCTGCAGTCGGGTGAAAGCGCGTTGCCCCGGTTGGTGTCGTCCCCGGAGTCGTGGCCAGTGCTGGCGATCGTGTGCCTGCTGGTGTTCAAAGGTCTCGCCTACGGCATTTCGCTGGGATCTTTCCGTGGCGGTCCGACATTTCCCGCGATCTTCCTCGGGGCCGCGATCGGAATCCTTGTCGGACCTCTACCGGGGCTCGGCACCACCGCGGGCATCGCGATCGGCATGGCGGCGGCGACGACCGCAACTCTGCGACTGCCAGTGACCTCGATTGTGCTTGTGGTCTTGCTGCTAGGCAACGAGGGAACCAGTCAGATTCCCGTGGTCATGCTGGCATCCGTCATCGGACTCGTCACCGCCATCGCGCTCGACGGCCGCTCCCGTGAGGCATTGGCCGAGATCGATGCCGAGTCCACCGGATCGTCGGCGGCGGCGACCGCCTGAACTTACCCGGTCCGACTGCTCCCGGCGTCCCCAGCGTGGGCCAAACCTGCCCGACCAGGCTACGTCTGTGGCGGCGGCGACTTCCTGATCCAGGTGGCGACCACCACCAGGTAGGCGATGATTATCAGCACGATCACCCACAAGAAGACCAGCACGTCTATCCAGGCGCCGATCGGTGGTGCGCCGGGCATCGCGTTTCGCAGTGCCGGGACAGCGAAGAGCAGGGCCGCCCCCCAGCCGAGTAGGGCTGGCTCGATCCGGCGTCGCATGCCGCCGACGGCGATCGCCACGAAGACGGCCACCAGGGCAATCAAGATGAAGAGGAAGAGGACGATGCCCGCGTAGGCCTTGGTGACGAACGGGCGGCTGAGGGTGAATGTCGCCGAGGGGACGTCGTTGGGACCCAGGGAGTCGGGCTTGGTCACCTTCATCGACCACCCTGCCAGCCCAGAGGCCGCTTCGATCGAGACGGGCACGGCTTCGGAGTTGTCGGCGCCGGTGGTCGCGTCGACGTACAACGTGCCCTCATACGTGTCGAGCGGATACTGCGACCAGTTCCCGGCCGAGTACAACTTGATCTGCTCGGGCGCCGCCGGCTTGCCCTTGGGGAGGTCGATGGAGGTCTTGCCCGAGTACGCGTTGACGAAGACGGTGACGTTCTTAGTCAGGTCGCCGTTCTGGTCGGCGAATTCACCTACGGGGGTGAACTGAAGTCGAACAGACAACTGCTCGGAAGCCGGTTCGATGGCCACCATGCTGGCGGTGACCTGGATACCGCTCTGCACTTGGGTGTCATCACCACTGATCGTGAAGCTGCCATCGCTGGACTTGAACGCGAGGATGCCGGCCACGTAGGCGATGACGAGAATGATCGCCAGCGGGATCACGAACTTCAGCACACGACGCTTGCTCGGCGCGGCATCCCCAGTGGCGGCAGGTTCGTTCTTCTCTTCAGTCGTGGGCGCGGCCCCATCATTCGACGTCATGGCCACAGCCTAGGGACTTCTACCGTTCCACGGAAGCGGACTCGGAAGCGGGCGAACGTGACGGGTGCACTACGAGGGGCGGTCCCGCGGCGGCGGTCCTATCGGGCGAAATGCGCAGGCTGACGACGTATCTGCGCGGGCTCGGCAGCATGTCTGCTCAGCGGTCGATGTCGAACCCGGGCACGTGTGGCTATGTCAGCCGCCGGGTGCCAAGGTGGGCGTATGGATACTCCGAAGCCGACTCGGATGCGTCGAGCCCTCGCGCTGGTTGCCGTTCTCACTGTTGGTCTGTCCGGTCTGGTGACAGCTCCGGTCGCGGCTACCGTTGGCGTGCCCGACGCTGTGACCAATCCACCAACACCCCCGGTGGCTGCTGCGGTCCGCGGAGATATCAGGCCGATCGTCCCGAGACTGATCTGGAGAGCCTGCACCGGTCCGGGTCAAGCCGGATTCCAGTGTGCAACCGCCAAGGTGCCGTTGGACTACCAGCACCCACTAGGCACGCAGATCAGCTTGGCGTTGATCCGTCTCAAAGCCACGGATCCCGCCCACCGGCTCGGCTCCGTGTTCTTCAATCCGGGTGGACCCGGTGGTTCGGGTGTTGCCAGTCTGCCGGGGGTTGCCCGCTACTTCTCGCCGCAGGTTCGGGCTCGATTCGACCTGGTCAGTTGGGATCCGCGGGGAATCGGCGCGAGCACCTCGGTGGAATGCTTCGCCACTGAGGCCGCCGAGGTGGCATTCCTGGCCAAGGTTCCGATGACCCCGGTCGGCGCGAGCCAGGAAGCGAAGCTTCTCGCGCGGGATGCGGTGTTGGGTCAGTTGTGCGCGGCCCGCAGCGGCCAATTGCTGGACTACGTGAGCACGGCCGACAGTGCACGCGACCTCGATCTGCTCAGGGCTGCGGTGCATGATTCGAAACTCAACTACTACGGCGTCTCGTACGGCACCTTCCTGGGTGCCACCTACGCGAATCTCTTTCCCAGCAAGGTGCGTGCGCTGGTCCTCGACGGCGATGTCAGCCCGCAGGCATGGACGAGTTGGCTACCGATGGCAGACGGAAGGCGCCTGGGAACCTTCCTCCGGGAGAAGTCGGACAAAGGGTCGGCCGTGACCCTCACTGCATTCCTGAACAAGTGCGCAGATGTTGGCAAGGTCCGCTGCGCCTTCTCCGCCGGTACGCAGGAGGCGACCAGGGCGAAGTTCGCGACCTTGATCTCACAGATGAGGAGCAACTCGCTGAAGCCGCGCGCCGGGTATACCTACGCCAACTTCCTCGATGCCGTCGTCAACGGGATGTACTTCATGGTGCAGTGGCGACGTCTGGCCCAGGTGATGCAGGATGCCTGGCTTGACAAGCCGACGACGAAGGTCAAATTCGGTTTGGGTGAGAAGTACCCGAGTCGCGGGCAGCAACTTGCGGTGCTGTGCGGTGAGAGTCCCAACCCGGCCGGGGTTACCTATCCGTGGCAGTCCACCTTCGCGACGCAGAGATCCGGTCCGACCGGACCCTACTGGGCGTGGATCACGAGTCCGTGCGCAAGTTGGCCGGGCAAGGCCGCCCAGAGCTACACAGGCCCGTGGAACAAACGGACCGCTGCCCCCGTCATGGTCGTGTCGACCACCCACGACCCTGCCACGCCGTATCAGGACGCCGTTGACATGACTCGCCAACTGGCCGATGCCCGCCTGCTGATGGTCACGGGCTACGGCCACACAGTTTTGCTCAACCCCAGCACCTGCGCGAACCAGTACTCCAGCAACTATCTGATCAACGGCGCATTACCACCGGTGGGGGCCAGGTGCCGGCAAGATGCTCCGCCCTTCGCGGTCTCGTGACGCTGCCGGAAGCGAGTTAGCGAGATCGCTGGTCGGAATCAGCCGGACTCCACCCGCGCCATGAGGGCGTCGTACGACGCCGTCGGCAGGGTGTCCCGCAACAGATCCGTCACCTGTTGGTAGACCTCAGGTGGTGCTGCCGCTTTGAAACCCTGCAGCACCTGGGCATTCTCGGCCACCCGTCGGGCAGGCACGATGTACTTGAACCACAGCAGCAGCACCTCGAACGGCATTTCCTGGCTGATGGCCACCTGGTCTGCCAGGAGTTCCTCGTCGCTGAAGTTGTGGCGAACCAGCGGCTCGGTGATCCGCTCCTCCTCCAGCATGTGCTTCAGGTAGTCGGCGTGGAAGTCGCTGAACTCCAACAGGAACCCCTGGCCCGCTTCATCGTCCTGGCTGCCGTCGAACTCGTGCAGCCGTCGGCGGAGGTCGGCGACTCTGACCTCCAGGGCTTCATGGTCCGCGAGGTCGCCGCGCGATGATCCTGGAACGCGCTGTTCCAGGGGGGCCAAGACATGGGTGTCCTCCATCAGTGCATGATCCTCGAGCAGCAGGAACACCTCATCGGCCAGCCGTTGCAGCGACGACACTGAGTCCGCATCGCGGAAGTCGGTGACCCCGATGCGAAGCGAGAGGATGGACAACGCGTTGCGGAGGCCCTTGTGGGGCGGATCCAAGGGACGCAGGGTGGCTGTCATCGGCGATCTCCATATCGGAAGTGGTACGGACGAGGAATCCCTGCTGGCCAGGATGCCTGCCATTGCACGGCGGTGGCCATTCGACCGTACGGGAAGGCGGAGACACCCCATCACTTCCTTGGTTCCGCACGGGCGCGCGAAAGAATTGCCGCGAGGCTGCCTCAGCGACCGACTGGGCGTGACTGTTGGTGTCAGCTCGTTGCTTCACTGCTAGCGGACGTAGCGGCGCTCGGCTCGGACGTGGAGGTCTCGATCGGGGCTGCGACCTCGGCCATCGAGGCCTTCACTTCGTCCACGCCACGAACTTCAAGCGCTTCCAGGGGCACGTCCTTGTCCGCGACTCCGGCTGTCAGCGACGCCATGAGATACAGCGTGAGGCATTGAAGGAAGAGGACGAACAGGATTCCGATTGGTGCCGCGAGGGCACCGTATTGTGGTTTGTCGACCGTGAAGCCGATCAGCCCGGCCATCAGCAGTTTCAGGACCTCGAACAGGACCGCGCCGGTCGCCGACCCCACCACCAGTGCGCGTCGGGGTGGGCGGATTCCCCCGAAGTGCGACAGCAGCAGGTAGACGATCGCGAAGTTGACGAGCAAGGTCAACAGCAACGTCACCACCCGTAACACGATGCCGGTGCCCGCGTTGGTGACGCCGATGGTGCTGAGGACCTTGTCGGAGGCATCGGCGGTGAATGCGGAAGCTGCGAACGACAGCAGGATCAACGGCCCTATCACCGCCAGCCAGAGGAGCTGGCGAACCTTGGCGAGCAGGAAATTGCGTGGATCGGCAGGCGCGCCGTAGATGAGATGGATGGACTGCATGGCTGCGCCGACAGCGCCGCCGCCGCCGTACACGAGCCCGACGAGCCCCACCAGCGATGTCGCCTGCCCGATCGCCCGCAACTGGGAGGGGTTGATGCCCTTGTCCCCCAATAGGCCCGGGAAGGCATTTCCGATGGCCTCGGTCATGTAGGCCGCCATCTCATCGGTTCCCAAGATGGCGGCCAGCCCGTATCCGAACGCCAGAATTGAGAACATAGCCAGGAAGAGGTAGTAGGTGGTCCCGGCCGCGAGCAGGGACGCCTTCGAGTGCGAGAACCTGTTGTACGCGCGGAAGCCGACACCCACGCCAGCACTCAGCGACCCTGACTTCGCGTCGAGGTCCTTGATCTTTGCCGGGGTCTGCTTGGGAGGTGGGTCAATGGGATCGCCGGGGATAGGTGGGGGAGCTGTACTGGCGGCCACGCTTCCTCCCAGGTACGGCGGCTGCGGCATCCGCGCCTCGGTGAAGCGATGATAGCCACGGTCCTCGCCGTCGTCCTGGGATGAGTCAGGCAGGTTCGGGATCGTGAGCGATGCGCTCCCGCCAGGGGGGTGGGAACACGAAGGGCTTGATGACCCTGGCGAATTCCGCGGGGCGTCGCAGCAGCCAACCGTGGCCACCCGGAACCTCGAGGAAGGTAGCTCCGCTGGACCGGAGCGGACCAGGCGGAACCACCCCGTCATCTGACGCGGCGATGATCGTGATCGTGCGCCCGGAGTTGACCAGCGCCCGGATGTCCCCGTGCAGGTCGGCAGTCTTGGCAACGTAGCCGGCGTGGACGGCGTCACCGGCGTTGCGCACCATGCTGGGACCAGAGTCCAGCAGTCGCGGCAGGAAGCCGACATGCGCCTCTTTCGCGAGTGAGCCGGCCAGTCGCAGCCAACTCACCGGATGCTTCCCAGCGCCCCCGATGGGACAGACGAGAACGAGCGAGGTGACCAGGTCGGGCCGCGCTCGGGCGAGTTTCACCGCGACCCCGCAGCCCATCGAATGGGCCACGATCGGCATCGGCTCAGGTAACTGGCCATCCCGCCAGGTCGCCAGCACTGCCGCGGCGTAGGCGGGAAGGTCATGTCGCCCGTTGCGCGGCAGCGGGCTCGACGTTCCGAAGCCCGGGAGGGTTGGTGCATACACCTGAGCCCAGGGAGTGATCTGGGTCAGGGCCGGCAGGTAGGACCTTGCGGACAAGCCCCACCCGTGTATGAACATCAAGGGCGGCTCATCGCTTGGAGGTGATTCGAGTACATCGAGGTGGTCATCGCCGGAGAGCCAGATCGACTCGGTGTGCCAATTCGCACCGAGATCCGCCTCGGACCTGCTGCGATCACGACTGCTGGCCATACTCCGACTATCGACCCCTTGAGCGACCGACCGCAACCGTCAATCGACCGGATCCGATGAAGTGCCGTCGTGGCCGGATCTCGAACGGAGTCGAGGGTCGGCCCAACGTGACCGCGAGAGTGGTGGAGCGCAGCGGTGAATGGCGGTACCGTCGTGGAACCATTCATCCGCGGTGGCCCGTGCCCCTGCGGCCGGTTGTGAGGAGTTCATCGTGGGTCTGTTCAAGAAGCTCCAGTCCGGGATGGACCCGGCCATCATCGGTGGTCCATCCAACAAGCCACTCGCCGCTGACGACCCCATGTTGGCCCCGATCAACGGCATCGGGCTGAACGACTACGCGGCGGTCTCCAAGGCCGCACAGGCCCGAGGTGTAACCGACGAGGCGGGCATGAACGCGATCGCGGCCGAAATGGGTTACGACCCGGACGTTTTCAGCTCCGCGACCAAGGAGTGGATAGCGAGGATGGGGAAGTCACAGGCGGTGGGCAAGGCGTTCCGGGCTGAGCTGGGCTACTGATCGGTCAGGTCTCGCGTCGAAGCATGATCCACCAGAAGGCCATCAGCGCGGAAGCAAGGATCAGAAACGATGCCACTCCGAAGACCTGGTAGCCGACGTCGCAGCAGAGGTGGAAGGTGGTTGCGGCATCGGAGAGGGCTCCCGGTTCGGTGAGCGCGGCAAGCCACCGAGTCACGAGGGCCGCAATCAACGCGCCCGCCCCCAACGCGATGAGGCTGGTGCCGACCAGGCTTCGCTGGGAGGGCTTCGAACCAACGGACCCCGTACCTTCAGCGGTTCGAACTCGGCTGGCTTTCATTTCCACCACCGTCCCGATCTTCGCTGGCCCTGCTTGCGCCCCCGGCCCTCGAGCCAGGGCCCTTCGATGGGTGGGTCGTCGAGTCCCGGAATCGACTTGAGCTTCCCGACGCATTCTTTGCCCGGAGATCATCAGAACGGGTGTGGTGACATGCGGAGGGTATCCACCCGCTCACGCGCTGCAACAGGTTGTCTGTGGGATCCTCGGCTGTCGGCCGGACCTGTTGGTGTGGCTAGCGACGCCGTTTGCTGGCATACATGTTCGCATCGGCCTCGGAAACCAACTCCTCCAGCGTTTGGGTTACGGTGTCCGTGTGTGCGGCGGTCCCGACGGACACTTGTGGCGTCCATTCGGCGTCGACCGGGCAGTCCCGGGCCAGAGCCACATTCACCCGACGTTGGAACTCGTGGGCATCCGGTGACCTGCCATCCGAGATGATCACGAACTCGTCGCCGCCCCAGCGCACCAACAGATCCTCCTCCGAACGTGTCGCGGTTCGCAGTGCCTCGGCCACCGCAACGATCGCGGCGTCACCCGCAGCATGACCGTGCGTGTCATTGATCCCCTTGAGCCCGTCCACGTCGATCAGGGACACCCTCACGTCATCACCCCAGCCCTGCGTGCGGCGTCGAACCTGCGTGACCTCCAACATCCCTCGTCGGTTGAGCAGTCCGGTCATGGGGTCTGTGGCCGCTGAGGATCGTGCCGATTCCCGCTCGGCTGACAGCACGCGCCAGTGGGTACGCCGGGTGTGGTGGATGAACCAGGACAGGGTGAGCGCCAGCGCGGTCAGGAGTACGGCATTGCGCCAGGTCTCGTTCTGCCAT
>CAYMPK010000027.1:12549-17948 GCA_964392145.1 uncultured Actinomycetes bacterium
AACGTCCAGGCGATCACCACCGGCACAACCGAGGCCAGCCACCAGAGAAAGCGCTGCTGGACGGCACCGCACGTGACGATCAGCATCACCATGTACGCAAGTACCCAGTCGGCCTGCGTCGAGGACAGGAGGACCGCGACCAGAAAGGCCGACACGGCCACCATGAACAAGACCACGAGCGGTGGGCCGAATCGTTCAGGCAGCATCAGGGCCGCGAATCCGATCGCGAAGAGCACCAGACCAAAGGCGATGGTCGCAGCCATGATCCCGAACGACGGGTGTGGTGCGCTGTGCTCGGGCCACCAAGCCATGGTTGCCAAGACCACCGCTACCCCGATCAGGGCGGTGGCGGCAAGGGCCGGAACCACTGAGATGGCCGCCAGGTCGAGGTCCCCCGCGTCTGCGCCTCGCCGGAACTGCGGGCCCATGGGGCTCCGAGAGCCTGACGTGCCTGAAGACATGGCCAACCCCTTCACCGAACCTGGAACCCTGGAGTTGTCACTCACCCGTTCCGTGCGGTGATCGGCAAGGGCGCTCGCGGACTTGAGTCAGACCCGGGTGACGCAGGCCACGATGGGCCCCGCCCGTGCCGATCTCGCGGTGGCGAGCAGCCAGCAGGGCGTCGATGGCCAGAAGGGCATCGACCTGGAATGTCTCCTAGTACTCGAGACCCGGAAGCCGTCTGGCTTCGAGCACAGTCGAAAGGGTCGAAATGGGCGTCGAGGATGTTGTGAACCAGGCAAAGGAAGCGCTTGGAGGCGGCGATGCTGCAGCTGAGAAGGTCGACCAGGTCGCCGAAGTCGTCAAGGAGAAGACCCCGGATCAGGCGGATTCGGTCATTGACGCCGCCGCAAGCAAGGCCAAGGACGTGCTGGGCGGCTAGTCGGCGCTTCTCATCGGACAGCGGGCTCGGTGGTCGTTGCGGAACGCCGGGCCCGTCGTCGCGCCGGTAGGCGTAGCGTGTCCGCGTGACCCCCGGCCGACGAGCAGTCCTCGCAGCGGTCTCGGTCAATCTCGTCGCGGTGTTCCCGCTGTTCCTCACCGGCGCCATGGCCGTTCAGATCGGACGGGGCCTCGGCGTCAAGCCCACATCGATTGCCATCCTCGCGTCGCTGTTCGCACTGGCGACGGTCACCGGGAGCGCGCCATTGGGCGCGAGGGTCGGAAGTTGGGGAGTGCGCCGCAGCCTGCGGATCAGTTCCGTGTGCGCGGCCATCGCGCTGCTGCTGATCGCTGTGAGTCCCTCAGTCGTCGTACTGGGACTGGCCCTTGTAGTCGGCGGACTGGCCAACGCGCTGGGCCAACCAGCGGGCAACTCGCTCGTGGCTGCCCAAGTCTCTCCGCAACGCTATGGCCTGGGCTTCGCCATCAAACAGTCCGGAATTCCGCTGGCAACACTGCTCGGCGGCCTTGCGGTGCCGATTGTTGCGCTGACCGTGGGCTGGCGGGCGGCTTTCGCGATGGCGGCGGTCGCCGCACTGGTTGCCATGACGCTGGTGCCGGCGGATCACATGAGAGTGGCAGGTCGATCCGAGTCTCCGGTCCCCCGTCCTTTGCTTGCTCCGCTATGGATGTTGGCGATAGGGACGAGCGCTGCGGTGTTCGCGGCGACCTCCATCGGTGCTCTTGGCGCGGCCGGCGGGGTAGCTGTGGGACTGTCCGAAGGCGCGGCGGGCTACTTGGTGGCTCTGGGTGGCCTGGCCGGGCTGGCCGTTCGGTTGGCCGCGGGCGTGGCCGCGGACCACCGCACGTTCGATGCTCTGCGCGGTGTCGCCGCGTTGTGTCTGTTGGGCGCGCTTGGCTGGTGCGCCATGGCCACGGGCTCCGTCATCGCTTTCTCCGTCGGGCTGGTGATCGCCAACGCCTTCGGTTGGGGATGGCCGGGTCTGCAGCATCTGGCCATTGCCCGCCGGTTTCCGACGTCGACCGCTGCCGCGAGTGGTATCTCGCAGACCGGGGTGGCATTCGGTTTGCTCCTCGGACCCGCAACCCTGGGCGTCATCGCCACTACGTTGTCGTGGTCGTGGACATGGGGAGCGGCCGCCGGTGCGGCGCTTCTGGGGGCTGCAGCTGTCTTGTGGTCGGCCACGCGGATCCAGCGGGAGGCACCGCGGGCCGCCAGACACCTGGGCCCCTCCGTCACCGCTGGCACTTCACCTGTGACTTCGGGCCGCGAGAAGTTCCTTCCTCAAGTGGACAGGGCTACCGTGTAACACGGCCTGAACGTCTCGTGAACGGGAGGTGAATGTGCGTGCCGTCTGATCAGGCATCTTCCGACCCCGGGGTTGCGATCGAGCAGCAATCGCAGCCACCGCGTGGGCTGCACCGCTACTTGCCGATCACCGCATGGCTCCCCAAGTACCAACGGCGTTATATCGCGGCCGACCTGCTCGCGGGCCTGGTGGTCGCGGCTCTCGCGATCCCGCAGTCCCTCGGTTACGCCGGGATCGCCGGAGTCCCAGTGCTGGTCGGTCTGTACTCGATTCCACTGGCATTGATCGCCTACGCCGTTCTGGGTTCCTCGCCCCACTTGGTGGTCGGGCCCGTGTCGACCGTGTCGGTGCTCTCGGGGTCATTGGTGGCCGACATGGCACATGGGGATCCAGCCAAGGCGGTTGGCTTCACATCCGCGCTGGCCATCGGGGCCGGCATCGGCTTGGCTATCGGTGGCGTGGCGAAATTGGGTTGGGCTGCGGAGTTCATGTCACGCCCGATCGTGACGGGTTTCGTCTTCGGCCTGGTGATCCTCATCATCCTGGGTGAGGTTCCCAACCTCCTCGGCCTCGACGCGGAGTCCGGCGACGTCATACGCCGTGCCTGGTCGATAGTGACATCGCTCGGCGAGACCCAGCCCATGACGGCCGCTCTGGGAATCGGCTCACTGTTGATCCTCTTCCTCGGGGCCCGATTCGTACCGCGGGTGCCGTGGGGACTTGTGTTGCTGGTGCTCGGGATCGGCCTGTCTTCTTGGTTCGCCCTGGGAAGCCGGGGAGTCAAGGTCGTCGGGAGCGTGCCGCAGGGATTGCCTCCGATCGGGCTGCCGGACGTCGGGATCACGGATCTGCCGCAGATCTTCTTCGGTGGGTTGGCACTGGCCATGGTCGGGCTGGCCGAAGGACTTAGCGCCGCGCGGCTGTTCGCTGCGAAGGAGGGCTACTCCATAGACACCGACCAGGAACTGCTCGCCGACGGCGCGGCGAACGCTGCCGCCGGACTCTCCGGCGGCATGGGGGTGGCCGGATCGCTGTCCAAGACTGCCGCCTCCGTTCGCACCGGCGGACGCACGCAGCTGACCGGTGTCGTCGCCGCAGTCATTGTTTTGATCGTGATCGCGCTGCTGGCGGAACTCCTCTCGCCGTTGCCACGTGCCGTGCTCTCGGCGATCGTGATCCAAGCCGTCTGGGGACTGATGGATGTTCGGGCGATCCTGCGGTACAAGTCGATTCGCCGCAACGACTTCACCTCGTGCATGGCGGCCATGGTCGGGGTGCTGATCTTCGGCCCGCTCTACGGCTTGTTGATCGCCATCGGATTGGCGGTCCTCGGTGTTGTGTACCGGTCCAGTCGGATCGATCTGGAGGTCATGGGCCGGGTGCCCGAAGAGAAGGCTGCGTGGGGGAGTATTCGGGGGCATCCCGAGCGCAAGACCTACGACGGGATCATGGTGGTGCGACTGGATGCGCCACTGTTCTGGGCCAACGCCAGCGCCATCGAGTCGCACATCATCATGGCGGTGGACACCGACCCGGAGATCAAGGCGCTGCTGCTCGACATGGAGGCCACCAGCCAGCTCGACACCACCAGCGTCGACTCACTGGAGCTCCTGCTGACTCGGTTGCAGGAGCGCCACATCGATCTTTACTTGGTGCGGGTGTTCTATCAGGCACGCATCGTGCTGGCCAAGGCGGGCTTCATCGACAAGTTGGGGCCGGATCGAATGTGGCACAGCATCTCCGCCGGTGTTCGAGCGGCCCGCAAGACCGAGAAACTGAAGGGCAAACCGCACGCGCAGGACGTCGACGAGGAGGACGAGAATCACTACTCGGCGGACGAGCACATCGCTGCCCAGAGGTCGGATCGAGAAGGGAACGGCGATGGAGGCGACCACGAGGGCGGGTACGACGATCCGTTCGCCCTCGACCGGGAGTCGCGATGGCGGCCGTGGAATCGATGAATCGGCTTGCGGGTGAGTGGAGCCTGCCCCGGCGGGCGTCTGGCTAGATGTAGCCGATGATGACGGCTGCAGCCAGCAGCGCGATGAGGACCACCGACAGTGCGACATCGGCACCGACCCGCAATGGGTACTCGAGTTTGCGCTGAAGCCAAACGCCGAGGTTGCCCTCGAGGATGTTCACCCGGGTCATCGAGAAGAACACCAACGTCGTCGTGACAGTGATCAGCAGGCACCAGGGGCATAGGGCGCCGATGACGAAGTAGGCCTCGAAGAAGAGCCAGTACGCGAAGGCGAAACCGATGAAATAGACGGTCTGGGCGCCCAGCATGAACCAGCGCGGGAACCGCACTCCGCCCAACGAGGCAACGGCGATCGTGATGACAACCGGCTCGGCTATCAGGCCCAGAAACGCGTTCGGGAAGCCCAGCAGGGCCGCCTGCCAGGAGACCCCGACCGCTCCGCACGAGATCTTCGCAGTGATGTTGCAGGCCAGGGCTGCGTTCGGGTTGGCAGCCAGAGTCACGGCCTCCTGGGACAGGACCAGGGATGCCACCAGCCCGATCAAGCTGGAGATCAGCATTTCGACGTACGACCACCGGTGGGCAACTGGCGCTTTGTTGTTCACGGCTACACCGTTCCATGTGAGGACTTGTCACGAGCCACGAGGTCCACCACCGCGGCGGCCAGCGCCGGTCCACGATCCTCCTGCAGGAAGTGGCCGCCGCCCTCGATCGTCACGTGGGGCTGGCCTTGAGCCCCCGGAATCCGGGCTATCAGCGCCTTGTCGGCACCTGCCGTTATCGGGTCGTTGTCTGAGAAGGCGCACAGGAAGGGCCGTTCGAATCCCTCCAGGGTCTGCCAGGCGGCTCGATTCGCGGGTGCGGCGGGGTCGTCGGGACTCGTCGGAACGAGCGTCGGGAACTGCCGCGCCCCCTCCTTGAACGACTCGTCCGGGAACGGCGCGTCGTAGGCGGCGACCACCTCCGCGGGAAGTTCGGTTGTGCAACCCATGTTGACGATGGAACCGATAGGCATTTGCGGCACCGTCTGGGAGAACTTCTGCCATGCCAGGAAGGCATCCCCGGCCGGTGAGTCCCCGGTTGGCAGGTAGGTGTTGGCAGCGACAACCCGGGCGAACCTGTCGGGGTGCTCGCCCACCAGCCTCAGACCCAGCAGGCCGCCCCAGTCCTGGCAGACCAGGGTGATCGCCTGGAGATCGAGTGTG
>CAYMPK010000028.1:0-17888 GCA_964392145.1 uncultured Actinomycetes bacterium
CCAGCGCAAGGTTGTCCCGGCACGAATCGGCAAGCCTGGGCACCGGTTCGAACGCACGCACCGTGCGTTGGGTATCCAGCCGGGCGAGCAGGATCGTGTAGAAGCCGGTGTTCGCGCCGACATCGTAGAAGGCGCCGGGGAATTGTGGCGCGAGCGCTGCCAGTGCCACCGGGAGTGGATCCTCCCAATCCCACCAGCCGTCGATACTGGCCCTCGCAACCAGGTCGACATGCTCCCCGGCGGTTCGTTGCAGCGGCACGAAATCGGGCAACCCCCACGGAATCACGCCGCCACCTGGACCCGTTCCACTGCGCGCGACCGCCGCGCGAATCGCAGGGCGGGGGACTCAACGAAGTGCCAACTGGCGAGCGCGAACGGGGCGGTGAGCAACACCGTGGCCAAGATGTAGGGCACTACCCCGAATCGCGCGAAGCCCCAGATCACTAGCAGTTGCTGGACCGGGCACGCGTAGATGTAGGTGCCGTAGGAGAAGTCGTGGCGTCGCCACGCCGGGGCCTGGTGCACCCGCAGGCCCAGCCAGATCAGCGGGTAGGCGATGAGGGGCGCGGCGGTGGTTACCGAGGTGATCACGTACACCGGCATGTCCACCCCGATGGGCAGCCAGTAGGCCGCGACGAAGGCACCGGCGGACAGCAGCGCGAGGCCGCCGTTGAAGGGCACCCGGTCGCGGTAGGCCCACAGCACCGAGCCCGTCAGGAACACCGGGATGAACATCATCAGCGGCTGCAACACCGGGTACTCGAACTGGTTGAATCCATGCGCCCATGTCGGAACCGAGGCGACGATGATCTCCAGACCCCAGAAGATCGCGGTTACGGCGAGCAGCAGCCTCTTGCGTCGTAGCACTCCCAGGAGGGCCAGGCCCAGTAGCAGCAGGTAGCAGTAGAACTCGAAAAACAGCGTCCACAGCGGGCCGTTCCAGACGCCGGCGAACGGTACATCGGCCGGGGTTCCGGCGATCCCCAGTTGGAACGGCCAGAGGGCGATCTTGCGCAGGACGTACAGAACCGAGCCCTGGTCGCCGAAGATGGCGCACCAGCCGGTGCAGTCCCCGACCGGAGGTCGGGAAAGCCACGAGATCGGGGCTATGACGAATGCCGTCACAACCAGCGCTACAAGGAATCCGGGGTAGATGCGCTGTGTGCGTTTGCGCAGGTAGCCCAGGGCGGTGGACGACTCCATGCTGCCCGCGACCAGGAAACCTGAGAGTGCGAAGAACCCGAGCACCGCCAAGCCGCCGACCCCGGTGCGGTTTCCGATCGACAGACCGCCGAATCCACCCAGCATGAAGCAATGGTCGACGAGTACGGCGAAGGCCAGCAGCAGACGGATCAGGTTGAGGCTGTTGCGCCGTGGGTCGAACGCGGCACCGAGGGATGTGCCCCCTCGCGTCGCCGGGCTGGCTGTTCCGACTACATCCATGGCTGCACCAGTTCTGACGACGCTATCGGACGGCGCTGAGGGTGCGGCGTGCGATGGCCACCACCCGGTCGACATCGGCGTCCGTCATCGCCGAACCGGAGGGCAGGCTTAGCGCATCGTGGAAGATGGCGTCCGCCATACCCGTGAGGTGGGATTCGGCGCCGGCGAAGACGGGTTGCTCGTCCATCGGCTTCCAGACCAGCCTGGATTCGATATGGGCATGGCCGAGTTCCTCCCGAACGGCCATCGGGGCTCCGGGGTAGCGATCCCGATGGAACCGTGCCGTTGTCAGCCAAGCGTTGTCCGTTCCCCATGGCGGGTCGCCCAGAACCTGCACCCCCGGCAGATCGGCGAACCCCGCCGCATAGCGTTCCCGGATGGCGCGGCGGCGCTCGATCATCTCTGGGAGCCGCTGCAGTTGAGCGCGACCAAGGGCTGCCAACAGGTTCGACAGGCGATAGTTGTGGCCGATCTCGGTGTGCTCGTACCAGGGGAATGGATCGCGGGCCTGCGTTGAGAGGTGACGCACGTGCTCCACGAGTTCCGCATCGTCGGAAGCCAGCATCCCGCCACCGGAGGTGGTCATGATCTTGTTGCCGTTGAACGAGAAGACGCCGGCCGCTCCGAATGCGCCGGCGGCCAGGCGTTCGTCTCCGAACCCGTGCCAGGCGCCGAGAGCCTCGGCTGCGTCCTCGATGACGGGAACGCCGTACTCGTCGGCCAGCGGAATGATCCGGTCGTAGTCGCAGGTGCGGCCGAAGAGATCCACCGTCACGATGGCCGCTGGGAGGTCACCGCGGGCCGCATCCGCTGCAAGTGTCGCGGCCAACAGTTCGGGGTCGAGATTCCAGGACACCTCCTCGCAGTCCAGGAACACCGGCTTGGCACCCACGTAGGTGATGGCGAACGCGGTTGCGCCGAAGGTGAAGGTCGGCACGTACAAGCGCTGCCCTTCCCCGATGCCGAGGGTGACCAGCGCCAGATGCAGCCCGGCAGTACCAGAGGACAGAGCCGCCGCGTGGCCGATCCCGGTAGCGGCGCAGATGTCGTCCTCGAACGCCGAGACCTCCGGCCCGGCCGGTGCGACCCAACCTGAACGCAGCGCAGCGAGGACGTACTTCTCCTCCAACTCCGTCACATGCGGCGGCGATAGGTGCAGCCGCTCCTCGGTCGGGTCTTGCTCGTTCATGTCATCCATTCTGGATCACGCTCTGGTCCGCGACGTGCCGACGTGGCCGTGCGCTGGCTGGGCATTGGACCATTGTCCCGGCAGGCCGCCGTGGCCGTCCGACCGGGTCGTCGGGTCTCGCGCCGATAGGGCCGCGCGACAGCGGTGACTAAGGTGCTGTCTCGTGAGGATCGTCTACCTTTACCAGTACTTCACCACCCCGGAGATCGGCGGCGGTACCCGAGCGTATGAGTTCGCCCGGCGCTGGGTCGCCGCAGGCCACGAGGTGTTCGTGCTGTGTCTGGACCCTGAGCCGCGACCTGCGGAAGCCCCGGAGGGATGGCGACGCACCATCGTCGAGGGCATCAACGTGGTGTCGATCCCAGTGCACTATTCGAACTCGCTGTCGCCGAAGGACCGGCTCAAGGTGTTCGGCGAGTACGCGGTCAGCGCCGCGAAGCTGGCCCGCAGACTGCATCCCGACGTCATCTACGCGACCAGCACACCGCTCACCATCGCGATCCCGGCGATCGCCGCCACCGCAGGCACCGGCACGCCGTACGTCTTCGAGGTGCGCGACGTATGGCCTGATGTCCCCATTGCCATGGGGTATCTGGAGAACCCGGTGTTACGCGAGGCGGCCAAGCAGCTCGAACGCGCCGCCTATGCCAGGGCGTCTCACGTGGTGGCCCTGGCCCCCGGGATGAAGGCGGACATTGTTGCGAAAGGGGTTCCCGACTCCAAAGTGTCGGTGATTCCGCAGGGGTGCGATGTCGGCCTGTTCGTGGGAGCGGACGGCGCACGGGTGCGTGAGCGACACGAGTGGCTCGCTGATCGGCAGCTCGTGCTCTACGCCGGCACCATGGGAGAGGCCAACGACCTCGGCTACTTGGTGGAGTTGGCAGCTGCCATGCAGAAGATCGACCCGGAGATGCGCTTCGCGATCATCGGTGAGGGTAAGCAGCGGCAGATGCTGGAGCAGAAGGCCGCTGAGCTGGGTGTGCTCGATGTGAACCTGTTCTTCCTGGGGCGCAAACCCAAGACCGAGGTGGTCGACTGGATCGACGCCAGCACCTTGACGCTCGCGTTGTTGTCGGGGCCACGGGAGATCTGGAAGGACGCGGTGCAGAACAAGTTCTTCGACTCGATGGCCGGCGACACCCCGATCGCCTGCAACAACACCGGCTGGCAGACGACCATCGCGGAGGACGCTGGGATGGGTTTCCTGATTTCGCCGGATTCCCCTACCGATGCCGCTAGAACGATCGCCGAGCGGCTGTCGGACGTCGACTGGATGGCCGCCGTGCCCGAGAACTGCGCCCGCATCAGGGAAGTCGACTTCAACCGCGACCTGCAGGCCACCGAGGCCCTCGGGGTGTTGGAAACCGCCGTTGCCCAGGCCGGTGTCAAGGCGTCGAGATGAGGGCGTCGACAACCTCCTCGGCGGCGTGACCGGTGCCGAACACCGGCGGCCGCTCGACGCTGGGGGCACCGCGCAGAGCCAACTCCGCGAGCCCTTCGAGATCGTCGAACACCAGCATGTTCCAACCGCCGTCGAGGGTCTCCACCCATTCGGTCTCGCTGCGCACCGTGGTGCAGGGAACGCCGAGCAGATACGCCTCCTTCTGCAACCCGCCCGAGTCCGTCACGACACCGGCGGCCGTCGCAGCAGCGTATACCAGCGAGGGGTAGCTCAACGGTTCGATCGCGGTGACCGCTCCGGCATTCAGGTCGATCCCGGCGTCATGGGCCTTGGCCACCAATCGCGGGTGGGCGGCGAGGAACACCGGCACCGGGCTCACGGACAGGCCGCCGATGATCCGCCGCAACCGCTCCGGGTCGTCGGTGTTGTAGGGCCGATGCAGGGTGGCCAACAGGAAGTCGCCGTCGGGAAGTTCGATGTCCGGCGGTGGCATCACCCGGACGATCTCCGCCACCGATAGGCAGATATCGGCCATCACGTCGCCCACCAGCCGGGTCTTGTCGGCCAACCCCTCGCGGGCGAGGTTGTCCACGGCCAACTGGGTGGGTGCCAACAGCAGGTCAGCGGAGTGGTCGGTGAGGATCCGGTTGTGTTCCTCGGGCATCGTGCGGTTGAACGAGCGCAGACCCGCCTCCAGGTGTGCGACCTTCGTGCCGATCTTCACCGCGGCCACCGCCGCTGCCAGTGTCGAGTTCGTGTCACCGTAGACCAGCACCCAGTCCGGGGCCGACTCCTCGATGACTGGCTCGAGCGCCTGCAGCATCAGCCCCGTCTGTACACCGTGGCTGCCCGACCCGATCTCCAGGTTGACGTCGGGCTCGGGGATCCCGAAGTCGTCGAAGAAGACGTCGCTCATCTTCGCGTCGTAATGCTGCCCGGTGTGGATCACCTCATGCTCGACACCGCGCGCGGCGAGGGCCCGGGAGATGGGTGCCAGTTTGACGAATTGCGGACGCGCGCCGACCACGCTGAGAACCTTCACGGGCCTCAGGCTACTCAGGCGCACTTCTGCGCCGGGTACATTGGCTGATCGTGCCGACCATCTGCCACGTCACGACAGTCCACCAGTCGGATGATGTCCGCATCTACGAGCGCGAGTGCCGAAGCCTCGCCACCCTGCCCGGCTATCGGGTGGTGATCGTCGGGGCGGGGAGTCTGCCGGAGGGCAGCGCGGTGGAGCACGTTGCGCTGCCGCCGCGGCCGGCCAATCGGGCCCAACGCATCCTCGCCTCGCAGAAGCGGGCGTTCTCGGCGACCCGGGCGGTGGACGCAGATGTCTACCATTTCCACGACCCCGAGCTGCTGCCGGTCGCGCTGCTACTTGCTCGGCAGGGCAAACAGATCGTCTGGGACGCCCATGAGAACTACGAGGAGCAACTCAGCGTCGACGGCGCCAAGGACTGGGTGCCCGGACCGGTGCGCAACCTCACCCGCAGTGCCATGACCAAGATGCTGGACCTGGTCGACGACCGGGCCGGGGGGATCGTCGCGGCGACCCCGGACATCGCCGAGCGCTATCACAATCCGCGCACCATGTTGGTGGGCAACGAGTCCCGGCTCGAGGACTTCGCGGCGTGTTCGCCCGACTTCGACTCGCGGCGGGTGCTCTTCACAGGCCAGCCGCATTCCCGGCATTGCTTCCCCGAGGTTGTCGATGCCATCGCGGCGCTGCCGGATCTGACCCTGACGTTGGCCGGGCGGCAGCCGACTACCCCAGCCTGGCAGGAGGCGCAGGCGGAACTAGGCGATCGGCTGGAGTACTTCGGCTGGCTCGACCGTGCCGCCCTGTGCCGGGCCATGAGTCAGTCCGCCGTGGGGATCGTCGCCTACGACGATCGCCCCACCCATCAGAAGAATTCGCCCAACAAGATCTTCGAGTTCGCCGCGGCCGGCTTGCCGATCGTCTCGACCCCGAATGCGTCGATCCGGGCCATGGTGGAGCAGGGCGGCTTCGGCGTCGTAGCGGCCGGCTACGGTGCCCGCGACCTCGAGGTGGCGCTGCGGGAGGCGCTGTCCGACCGTGAGAGCTGGCAGCAGATGTCGGATGCGGCCCGCCGGTGGGCGCAGGCACAGGGCACCTGGGAGAAGTCGGAGGCGCAACTCTTCGAGCTCTATCGGGCCATCGCCCCGCCTATCGAGTAGCCCCGGGTCGCGTCACTCGGGCGGCAGGCCCATGAAGGCCGCCAATACGTGGGCCGACAACCGCCCTGAGTGCACTTCGTCGACATACCCCGGGCCCAGGGCCGCAATCTCGACGAAGGTCTCACGTTCGGCCAGGATGCGCCGCATCGTCGCCTCGAACTCGTCGGGTGGTGCATCCACCACCGGTGATCGAGTGGGCATCACGTCGCGAACGTCGGGTGCGATGTAGCCGACCACCACCCGTCCCGCCGCCATCCCCTCGGCCGCCGCGACGCCGGCGAATCCGGACATGATCTGGTCGACCACCACGTCGACCTCGCCCACCAGCGAGGGCATCTGCTCGTGCGGCACCATCGTCGGTGAGATGTACTCGATCAGGCCCTCGGACTCCAGACGTCTCAACACCGGATCGATGTGGGCGGTGCCTTTGATGGGCGGGTCCCGACGACTCGGGATGTGCATCACCCTGGGGGTGGTGGCGGCCAGTACCGGCCGATCCGAGGCCCACATGCCGGCGTCGACCACGACCGGCAGCCAGGTGGCATCGGGCACATCCAGCAGCAGGTCGGGGGTGCTGACGAAGGTGGGCATCCCGAGTGCATCGCGGGCAGCGTGACGCGCGGCGGTGGTGCGCCGCATCCGTTCCACGAAGTCGTCGCTGGCGGAGGCGAAGTAGGAGAAGGGCAGCCGGGACATGTGCCTGTCGGGGTCGCGGATATCGCTGCCGTGGAACACAACGCCGAGTGTGAGTCCCAAGTCCTGCAACTGAGGCACTTCGGCGGCGAAGTCGCTGGTGCGCGGGTCGCCGAGGATGGCCACCATCGACTCGTCGATGAGGTGGCTGCGCCCCCGCAGAAGTCGCTTCGTCCACGCGGCGCGGACGGCCAGCGGTCGAATCCGGTGGTGCGGGACCCGCCGATGTGCAGGTCCGGAGATCTTGCGGGCCTGACCGATCGCCCCGCTCAGCGAGATGGCGTCGACACCGCGGAACCTCGTCAGGGCCTGTGTCCATTGGAATCCCTGACCAGCGGTGTTGGTCGGGCCCATGGCCAGTGCAGCCCGCGTGGCGTCACGTCTGCCCGACGGCGTCGCCAGGTGCTCGCTGGTGGTCATGGCTGGCTCCTGGGATCGTCGTGGTCCTCCGGGCGTGCTCTGGTCGCCGCCTCCGGCCGGTGCGTGCGTTCGACACCAGGTTCGGCGTCGGCGGGCGGTTCCAACGCGGAGTCGTCGATGTGGGGGGTGGAGTCGGCCTCCAACATCGCCTCCTCTGGTAGGTCGCCGACCTGCAGCGAATCCGGCGGCGCTGCGGCGGTCCTCCCCCTCATTGACGAGCGCATCCACCACAGCGCGTAGAAGCCGCCGGCCACCGTCACCGTCAGGGTCGCGGCGAGGGTCGCCACCGGGCTGCCCGCAGCGTCGATCGCCAACACCACCGCATAGGCGGCGCCGAAACCCAGGAAGTACCACTTATGCCGGTCCAGCCAGCTCCAGATCGACGATCCGCACAGCCGCAGCACCCAGGCCACGAAGTAGATCGAGATCGCACAGCCGACGATCGAGTAGGCCACCACCGCTGACATCGACGATCCGGTGACGACCCCCAGGCACATCGCGGCGATCCGGGAGGTCGTCTCCACCACCGAGGTGGCGAACAGTCGTCCGAGCTTGTCTTTCACAGTGGCGAAGCTGGACAGCGGCGAGGAGATGAAGTTCAGCGCCAGCCACGGGGAGAGCACCGCAGCGATCACGCCCGCCTCCCGCCAGCGCTCGCCGAACACCAGCGCGAAGATCTCCGGGCCGGCCAACAGGGTCAGGCCGAACACGGGCACGCTGATCACGGTCAGCCCCATGGCGGCGCGCTCGATCGGGTCGCGCATCGACGTACCCGCTCGCTCCATCGACGCGGCCTTGGGGAAGAAGACCAGCGCAACCGCCTGGCCGATCAGGGCCGAGGGCACGGCCAGGATGCGGGTCGCGAACGAGAACAGACCCGCGAACGTCACCCCGTAGAGGGCCGACACCAGCGGGGCGATGGCGGCGACGGAGACGTTGGTGAGGAACGCCGGGGTCATCACCAGTGCTGGGAATCGCCGCCAGTCACGGGCAGTGGTCGCCAGATCCCTGATCCCCACCGGTCGGCCCAGCCCTGAACGGGGTGCGAGGGAGGCGGCGTTGGAGATCCGGCCGAGGGTGAAGCCCGCCATGAGGCCGAGGGCACCCCAGGAGGCGATTCCGCCCGCGATCTGTCCCAGCGTCTGCACGACGGCACTGGTGATGCTCGAGCGTCCGATCGCGTGGAAGTTCCCGGCCCTGCTCTGCAGGCCGCGCAGCACCGACCACAGGGCGAGGGCGAACACTGTGACGGGTACCAGCCAGATCGCCGAACCGGCCCCGAACCAGTCACCCAGAGGTCCACCACTGGCCCGTTCGCCCAGCACGATCACGAAGAAGACCACTGAAACCAGGGCGGCGAGCGCGATCGCCAGCCAGGCGAGTCGGCTCGCCTCGGCCTCCTTGCCCGGTAGGGGGATCGCGGCGTCGTAGCGTCCGGTGGCCAGGATGGCGACTGCGGTGGCGAGCGCGAAGGCGACCGAGAAGGCGCCGAACTCCGTCGGGTCGAACAGACGGGCCAACACCAGCGAACCACCGAAGAGCACGGCCTGCGACACGACGGTGGCCAGCGTCAACTGGGACACGTGCAGTTGGAAGCCGGACAACCGTGGCATCGGCAGTCGCATGTCTGGTTGGCCGTCCTTGGCTCGGAATGCCGCGGTGGCGGCGGCGGCACCTGAACTATAGTTCCCGCAGGCCCGCGCGAGGTCCTAGAGCACGCAAGCGGCGATCATTTTCGGGAAGGACGCGGGTGGTGGCAGATCCGGCACGAGGGACCCGCCCAGGGGAGACCCCGGCCGTGGCCGCGATGGCCGACCCCACGATGCCGGCGAACACCTCACCCACAGGCGCTGCCTGGGTGCTCGGATGGGTCCTGCTGCTGCTGCCGTTGGCCGCGGCCTTCGGAACCATGCCGCTGCTGGTGCTTCCCGCGGGTGACTGGCTGTACCGGATCGCCGTGGCGGTGGGACTGGTGGCGGCGGCGATCTCGCTGGTCGGCGCGGCGCGTTCCGGGGGGGTGCCGAGGTTGCTCTGGTGGGTACTGGGCGGGTGTGCCCTGCTGTGGCTCTGGGCGTCGCTGTCCCTGCTCTGGACGCCGACGATGTCGACCGGCATAGCCACCCTGTGGCGGTTGACGCTGACACTCGGGTGCGTGGCTGTGTACGCGGTGGCTGCCGCTGTGCTGAGCCCAACGAGGCTCGTGCGCGAGGCCGCCTGGGGTTGGTGTCTTGCGCTGTGGTTCGGCGGGCTGCTCGCGCTCGTCGAGATCGTGTTCGGGGTGCATCCGGTGCCCGGCTCCAAACTCATCAACGGACAGACAGTCGTCGACTACCTGACGCAGTCCCGCGGCTCCCACGGGTTCATCCTGGGCACGTTCGGCAACCCGAACGCCTTCGCTGCGCTCGCAGTGCTGGGGGCCGTGATCTGTCCACTGGTGCTGTTCCTCCGGCCGGGTCGGGGGCGAACCTGGGGCGCGGCGGCCGCGATCGCCGCCGCCGCGATGATCTCCATCTGGTCGTTGAGCCGGTTCGCCCTGATCGGACTTGTGATCGCGATCGTGGGTTGGGCGGTGGTGTGGGCCGTGGCGATCCTGCGGCATCGCCCGGTATGGCCAGCTCGTCCGGGGCGTTGGCGGCCGTTGTGGTGGCAGATCGGCGGCACGGCGGCTGGTGTTGCGGTGGCGGCGGTCGTCGGGCGTGCCGCGGTGGCGATCTTCGGAGGAGGCTTGGGGCTCGACGCAGCGCTGAACCAGTTCGGCCTCGACTACGCGGCCTCCGATCAGGGGCGCATCGACCTGACCCGCCTCGCGCTGAGCACCGGCGTGGAGTCTGCCGGCCGAGGGGCTGGGGTGGGGGCTTTCCCATCGGTGGCCCGCGCTCACGCCGGCGAGTACCACTACCGCACCCTCACCAACGCCCACAATGCGGCTGCTGAGCTGTTCGCCGAACTGGGTGTCGTCGGTGCGGCCGTGCTGATCGCGTTGGTGGTGCTGGTTGTCGTGTTGGCTCTGCGGGTGCTGCTGCGCCGGGGCAGTTCGCAAGCCGACGGCACCGCTGCTTGCGCTGCGCTGGTGGCGCTGTCGGGGGTGGCATTAGCGTCAGTACTGCCCGGAAGCTTCCTCAACACGACGCTCGTGGGCGTATCCCTGGGCACGTTGGTCGCCTTCGCCCTGACCCTGCGGCGGGCGGGTCCCGACCGGGTTGGGGCCGCGACCCTGGAATGATGGGGTTACGCAGGCGACGCTCGATCCGCCCGCGTGAGTGCTGACCGATTGTGCCGCCGCACGCGCATTCGCCGCCGGGTCGAATGCCCGAGAGGACCGTATGAACGTCACCGTTGTCGCCCTGGGCAAGATCGGCCTGCCGTTGGCGGTGCAATTCGCCGCCAAGGGCCACCGCGTGATCGGTGCCGACATCAACCCCGACACGGTCGACTTGGTGAACCGGGGGGTCGAACCGTTCCCGGGCGAGGCCCACCTCGCGGAGAAGCTTGCCGAGGCGGTCGCTGCCGGGCTGCTCACCGCGACCACGGACACTGCGGCGGCGGTCGCGCAGAGCGATGCCGTGGTGCTCGTCGTGCCGCTGTTCGTGGACGCGGACGGGGTGCCCGACTTCGCGCCGATGGACGCTGCCACCCGCGACGTTGCCCGCGGCCTGCAGCCCGGCACGCTGGTGTCGTACGAGACCACGTTGCCGGTGGGCACCACCCGGGAGCGGTTCGCACCGATGCTCTCCGAGGGTTCGGGCTTGACCGTCGGTGAAGACTTCTTCCTGGTGTTCAGTCCGGAGCGGGTGCTCACGGGGCGGGTGTTCGAGGATCTGCGCAAGTACCCAAAACTCGTCGGCGGGGTGGACGAGGCCAGCGCTGCGCGGGCTGTCGCCTTCTACCGGGCGGTGCTCGACTTCGACGATCGGCCCGACCTCGACCGACCCAACGGGGTCTGGGACCTCGGCTCGTCGGAGGCATCTGAACTGGCGAAGTTGGCGGAGACCACCTACCGCGATGTCAACATCGGACTGGCCAACCAGTTCGCCCGCTTCGCGGCCGCCAACGGTATCGACGTGCACCAGGTGATCGAGGCCTGCAACTCGCAGGGCTACAGCCACATTCACCGCCCTGGGATCGCCGTGGGCGGGCACTGCATCCCGATCTACCCGCGCATCTACCTGTGGAACGACCCGGCTGCGACTGTGGTGCGCGCGGCCAGGGAGGCCAACGCCGAGATGCCTGCGTACGCGATCGATACCCTGGCCGCGGTTCACGGCGACCTGACGGGTCAGAAGGTGGTCGTGCTGGGTGCTGCGTACCGCGGCGGGGTCAAGGAGACCGCGTTCTCAGGGGTCTTCCCCACCGTGGCCGCGCTCGCCGACGCAGGGGCCCTGCCGTTGGTACACGATCCGATGTACACCGACGACGAGCTGCGCGCGTTGGGGTTCGAGCCCTATCACCTCGGGGAGCCCGCAGACGCTGTCGTGCTGCACACCGACCATGCCGAGTACCGCCGGCTGCGCGCCGCCGAGATACCGGGTGCCCGCACAGCGGTCGACGGCCGCCGCGTATTGGATCCGGAGGCCTGGGACGGGGTCACCGTTGTGACTCTGGGGCGTGGCATCGCCCCGTCCCGTGGTGAGGATTCGTCGGTCACCGCATGAGCGTGCGCATCCATCCCTCAGCAGACGTCGACGACGGCGTCGAGATCGGTGACGGCACCTCGGTGTGGCACCTGGTGCATGTGCGCACCGGCGCCAAGTTGGGCCGCGACTGCATCCTGGGGCGCGGCTCCTACATCGGTGCGGGCGTGGTGATGGGCGACAACTGCAAAGTGCAGAACTATGCGCTCGTCTACGAGCCGGCTGTGCTGGGCGACGGGGTGTTCATCGGCCCCGCGGTGGTGTTGACCAATGACGAGTACCCGCGCGCGGTGGCGCCCGATGGTGCCTTGAAGAGCGCCGACGATTGGCACGCGGTAGGGGTGACCATCGGGGACGGAGCCTCCATCGGCGCGCGGGCTGTGTGCGTGGCACCGGTGACCATCGGCGCCTGGGCCACCGTTGCCGCCGGTGCCGTCGTCACCCGGGACGTGCCCGCATTCGGGTTGGTCGCCGGGGTGCCGGCCCGACGGATCCGCTGGGTGGGGAAGGCGGGCATGCCGCTGGAACCGCTGGGCGGCGGCGAGTTCCGCTGCCCGGCGACTGGCGCGAGGTACCGAGAGGTCGACGACCAGACGCTGGTCGAGGTCCCTTCGGATGGTGGAGCGGTGAGCGATGCGGGCAGTGGGCCCGCCGACGAAGGGGACGAGTAGATGGCAGACATGATTCCTGCGGCCAAGCCGATCATCGGCGAGGAGGAACGCGCAGCGGTCGATGCGGTGCTGCGCTCCGGGATGATCGCGCAGGGCCCGGAGGTGGCCGGTTTCGAGGAGGACTTCTCGGCCCTCGTCGACGGCCGGCACTGCGTTGCCGTCAACTCCGGCACGTCGGCGCTGCACATGGCCCTCATCGCGTTGGGTATCGGCACGGGTGACGAGGTCATCGTCCCGTCGTTCACCTTCGCGGCGACCGCCAACGCTGTGAAACTGGCCGGCGCCAACCCGGTATTCGTCGACATCGAGGCCGACTCGTTCTGCATGGATCCGGACGCCTTCGATGCAGCCATCACCTCGCGCACCCGAGCGGTGATGCCGGTGCATCTGTACGGACACCCGGCGAACATGACGCGGATCGGCGCCATCGCCTCCGAGGGGGGAATCGCGGTGCTCGAGGATGCTGCACAGGCTCATGCCGCGAAGTTGGACGGGATCCCGGCGGGTGCGTTCGGCGCGGCAGCGGCGTTCTCGTTCTATCCCACCAAGAACATGACTTCAGGTGAGGGCGGAATGGTCGTCACCAAGTCCGCCGACACGGCGCGCACGGTGCGGCTGTTGCGCAACCAGGGGATGGAGCAGCGTTACCGCAACGAGATCATCGGCTTCAACACCCGACTCACCGACGTTCACGCCGCCATCGGAAGGGCGCAGCTGCGCAAATTGGCCGACTGGACGGCGCGACGCCAGGCCACCGCAGCCATCTTCGACGCCGACCTTCGTGGGGTCGTCACGCCGCCAGTGGCGGAGGGGGCCGAGCACGTCTACCACCAGTACACGATCAGGGTGCCCGGGCACGACCGAGACGCGTTCATGGCGGCATTGGCAGATCGGGGTGTCGGTTCTGGCGTCTACTACCCGACGCCGGTACACGCGCTACCCAGTTTCGGGCTCACGCTGGATCTGCCCGAGACTCGGCGGGCTGCCGAGGAGGTCATCTCGTTGCCGGTTCACCCGGCCCTGAGTGACGAGGACGTAGAGCGCGTGGTCGTGGCTGTCAACGAGGTTGCGGCGGCGGGTGCCTGATGGCCGATCTACGAGCCGGACTGCTCGGCGCCGGCATGATGGGACGCAACCATGCACGGGTGCTGCGATCGCTGCCGGGGGTGCAGTTGGTGGCGGTGGCCGACGAGGCGGGTGACCCCCACGGTGTCGCCGGCGACCTGCTGATCCGTGGTGGGGTCGACGAGTTGATCGACGCCGGGGTGGACTACGTGGTGGTGGCGGCTCCGACGATCGTGCACACCGAGGTCGGCCTGAAGTTGGCCGCGGCTGGCGTGCACGCCCTGATCGAGAAGCCGTTGGCGGCGGATGCGGCCGGCGCCGAGGCGCTGGTCGACGCGTTCGCGTCCGAGGGCCTGGTCGGGGCGGTTGGCCACATCGAGCGCTACAACCCGGCGCTGCAGCAGGCGCGGGCGCGTATCGAGGCAGGTGAGCTCGGCGACATCTACCAGGTGGTGACACGGCGGCAGGGACCGTTCCCCGGGCGCATCGCGGACGTCGGGGTGGTCAAGGACCTGGCCACCCACGACATCGACTTGACCGCCTGGGTGACCCAACGGGAGTTCGAGCGGGTATCGGCCAACGTCGGGCACCGGTCGGGCCGCCAACACGAGGATCTGGTGTCGGTGTCCGGGCTGCTGTCCGGAGGCATCGTGACCAGCCACCTGGTCAACTGGCTCTCGCCGTTCAAGGAACGCGTCACCGTGATCACCGGCGAACGGGGATCGTTCGTGGCGGACACCTTGACCGCTGATCTGACCTTCCACGCCAACGCGGTCGTGAACGAGGACGGTTCGCACAATCAGATGTGGGATTCCCTGGCGGTGTTCCGGGGGGTCGCCGAGGGCGACGTCACCCGGTTCGCCTTCAGCAAGGCTGAGCCGCTGCGTACCGAGCACGAGAGCTTCCGCGACGCGGTGCTCGGCGAGCCGGCCGACATCGTCACCCTGGCGCAGGGTCTGGAAGTCGTCAAGGTAGCGGAGGCGATCATCGAGTCGGCCCGCACGGGTGAGGTCGTCGAACTTTAGCTGCGGGCTCTGAGGTTCACATCGAGCCTGGAGTTCCAGGAGAACCAGGCCTCAATCAATCTCCACACAGTCTCCGCATGGCCGACACCGCACCTGCAAGTTGAAGGCTGATGGTTGATGCAGAAAGACCGATCAGCACGCCGGACCACCAGAACCGGCGCTCACCTTCAGGAGGTCATCATGAAGCGCTCCACCCTCATCTTCGTCAGCGGTGCGTCTGTCCTCGCAGCCGTGTCGGCTGCCGCACTCCCGGCAGCGGCGGCTCCCCTGGCCAGCGGTGTCGGCGACAACGTCCGTGCCACTACCAGTCAGATCGCTCAGACAAGAACCCTCACTGCGGCGCAGAAGCAACAGCTCGCCTACTGGGTCGAGGAGGAGAAGCTCGCGCACGACCTCTACCTGGCCTTGGCCGAAAAATACCCGAGCCTGTCACAGTTCTCACGTATCGCCAACGCCGAAGCACAGCACATGGCGGCGGTGCAACAACTGATGCGCACGTATGGCGTGGCCGACCCGACGGTGGGCAAAGCAGCCGGGGTCTTCACGAACGCCCAACTGTCGGCCCTCTACAGCCGACTGTTGAACTCGGCGACCACTCCCGCCGGGGCCCTGGCGGCGGGTGCCGCGGTGGAGCGCAAGGACATCGCCGACCTCAGCGCAGCCAAGGCGAAGGCCATCCCGGCGGACGTGATGCGGGTGGTCAACGCGCAGATCAAGGCGTCTGAAGGTCACCTGCGGGCCTTCACCCGGTGATCGCACGGAGACCGGAGCCGACGCACCCCCAGCGCCTCGACTCCGGTTTCCGTGGTGGGATCCGCTCGCCCCCGCTCAGCCTGTCGGCGTGGCTGCGGATGCGGGCTTGGCCGGCACCAACTGCTCGGTGATCTGGCCACTGCCGTTGGTGTCGATGCCCACCGGCATGGCGCTGCTGCCGCCCTGCCACTTGCCATACTCGACGATCAGCGACTCGCCCGAGGCCAGCGGTATGGGCTCCGAGGTGTACTCATCGTCGCTGGTCTCGTCTATCCGGTTGAGCACGAAGTCGATCGACGACTCGCCGGACTTCTCGGCGGAGGCGGTGACCGTCTGTTTCGTCGGGTCGAGTTTCACCCCGATGGTGCCACCGGTCGTCGGCAACTCCAGGCCGCCGAAGAGGAAATCGTAGGAGGTCTTGTCGCCGTCGAGGCTGAGCACGATGTCCGGCGCGGATCCCGCCTTGGTGTTGTAGTCAATCGTGTTCGTCGCAGGATCGAAATTGATCGTGTCGACCTCACCCGGGTTCAGGGTGAACTTGTCAACGCCGTAGCTGTATCCGGGTCCGATGATCGATAGGTCGGTGTCGGAAGGCTTGGCCAGTTTCGACCCGTCGATCGTGATCTTCACCGCGGCCGACTTGGGCACCTGCATGGCGGGTGGAGCTCCGGAGGAGGCAGACAGCGGGGAGATCGGCTTGGCGCCCTCGATCGGATTGCCGTTGGGGTCGGTGACGTTGATGGTCACGCCGGCGGCGTCTGACTGCTGGTTGAGGTAGATGAAGTTGAAGTCGCTGCCGCTACTGACCTGCTTCTTTGTGCTGCCCACACCTTGGGCCTCGCTCTGGGTGCCGCCGTCGCAGAACGGGCAGTTCTGCGGGCCCACCATCGGGTCCACCGGGAAGAGTTCCAGCGGGTTGTCGGTGCCGCCGGTGTACGCCTCGGGGTCGTTCTTCGGATCGGCCGCTGTGCTGTACGCCCAGGTGTTGGTGGCGGTGTCCACCAGCATCACCTGGGGTTGCTTGGGGAAGTTGTTGTCGTACAGCACGATGCCGACCTTGCCGTCGCCGCGGGATTCCAACGCGACCGGGGTCACAGCGTGACCGTCGGTCGGCTCGCCGTTCTTGATGTTGAAGAACGCCAACGCGAACCCGGACCCCTTCGCCCACGCCTCTTTGAGTTTCGCGATGGCGTCGTTCGGGCTCAGCGTCAACTTGTCGGAAACGGTCGGGTCGGTCGCTTGCGTCACGAAGACCGTGGCGATGTCGGCCTGCAGGTTCTGGTTACCCTCCAACTTCATCTGGCCGGCTTCCGGGGCACCGTAGTTGTTGGGATCTATCGCGTTCTTGTACATGGCCCAGGTGAGTCCGGCGATGCCGAAGCAGTGCCCGCCGTTCATGGAGTCGTTCTGTACCTTCATCCACTTCTCCGCGGTGGGGGCCAGCGTGCACGTGTCACCGGAGATCCGGGCGCACACCTGGTCGCCGAAGAGGCTGCGCATGGCCGCCGCGTCGAGATTGAGTGGTGTTCCCTCGTTGCCGTAGTTGGGAAACGGGAAACCGTTCTTCGATACGTCGAACCCGGAGGTCGCGATGACGGTGCCACTCGGTTGGTCGCCTCCAGGCACACCACTACCGCCGATCGCGTCGGAGGAACCGCTGTCGGCAGCGCCACCGCAGGCGGCCAGTACCAGGGCGGCACCGGCCAGGAGGGCAAGGCGGGGGCGGATGCGTGACTTCGCGGGTGCTGGGGCGCTCATAGCCTCAGGCTAGGGGTGTGGGGGTGGGTTTGGATAGGTGCTCAGTCACGCGGGTGAACGCCGATGAACCTACTAACGCGCGGCTCGGCCTCAAGCGAGAACGGTCTCGGACTACTTCACGGCCACCAGCGACTTGACGAGTCCGGCATAGCGTTCGAACCAGATCTCGGAATCGGGGAAGAGGTAGTGCATCTCGGTGATGCTCAACAACTCGGTCCAGACGCTCTCGTGCAACGCCTCGGCGGGCGGCAGTTCCGCGTTCTGGGTCCAACGTCGACGACCGAGGCGGGACCGCGCCGGCAGCGGTAGGAACTGGAAACCAGGAATCCCCCAGTGGGGCTCGATCGGGAAGTAGCGGTACGGCGTCTGCACCCAGTGGTGTGGCGCAAGCCTTCGGACAGTGGCAGCCAATGCCTCCCGGTTGGCGATGCCGCCCACGTGTTCCAGCAGCGAGTTGCTGAAGACCAGGTCGGCCGACCCGCCGTTGTATCGGCAGGCGTCGGCGACGACGCAGGTCAGCCAGGGCAGTCCTGGGTCAAGGCCCCCGTCGGCGATGCTCGCGCCGTTGATCGGGTCCAGATTTACCACGGTGACATGGCGAGGCTTGACGTCGGAGGCCAGCCAGAAGTCCGGAAA
>CAYMPK010000029.1:0-2930 GCA_964392145.1 uncultured Actinomycetes bacterium
TGGCTCGCAGGGCCTGGAGTCCCAGTCGGCAATGGTCGGCAGCACGGTGGGGATCGCGATCCGGCGAGTCTTCGGCGACCGCCTCCCGTACCTGTCGACACAGGCCGGTCGCCGGTTGGTGCTGGTGTGCGGTGCTTCGGCAGGCATCGCCACGGTCTTCTCCTCGCCCATTCTGGGGGCGGCCTACGGCATCGAGATGCCGTTCCGGCGCCGACTGGACGGTCGCCGACTTCTGCCCTCGATGATCGCCGCCTCCGTGTCCTATGTGACCGCATCGTTGATCCAGTGTTCCCGAAGCCTGATGACCTACGTTCCCCACGACATCTCGGCGCGGGAGATGGCCGGCGCCCTGGGGGTGGCGTTGTTGTGCGGAATCGGTGCGCGCTACTTCGCGGTCATCATGGGACACATCCGGCGCTGGAAGGATGGCCCCCGACCCTGGGTCAGGGCCGCTGGAGCGGGCGTGGCTCTGATGCTGCTCGCCATGGCTGGCTGGTTTGTCACCGGACAGCCCATCTCCGCGGGGCCGGGGTATGTGGCGTCCGACTGGGCGCTGCCCGCTACTGGACCGGGACCGACGGTGTGGCTCCTGGTGGCCGCGTTGGCGTTCCGATGGATGACCGTACTGCTCTGCATCGGAGCCGGGGGAGGCGGCGGGGTGTTCACCTCGCTGGCAACCAACGGGCTACTCATCGGGACCGCCGTTGCCGTGGCCATGGATCTTCCCAACCCAACGCTTCTGGCCCTGGTCGGCATGGGCGCCTTCCTGGGGGCCGGCTACAGGATTCCGTTGGCTGGCGCCGGTCTCATCATCATGATGTGTGGGGAGGCGCTTCCGGCGGCGGTGGGTATCGCCGGGGTCGCCATCGCCACGGTGATCATGGGTTCGTTGTCCGCCTCAGATGCACAGACGGACGATGCCCAGCATGACGATGAGGGTGTTGACGCCATCCCACCTCGCTGGTGAGGCCGGCGAAGCCGGCGAGACCCCCGTGCTCGCCGCCTTCAGCCGTCCAGAGTAGTTGTGGCAGATACGTAACCGCCCGACCACTCTGAGTAGCATTTACCAAACTAGCATGTCCGAACCTCGGCAGTGCCCGCTGCCCGTCGAGGTGGGGAACCCATCGATTCGGCATCTCACGCGAACCACCTGGATCGCGGGAAACTCACAACGCTGTCTTGGCCGCCAACTCGACTTGGGCGGCTTGGTACTCGGAGGCCAACCGATCGATCAACGCGGAAGCCGGCTGCACGGACTTCACCGCACCGATGCCTTGACCGCAGCCCCAGATGTCCCGCCACGCGGTTGCGCCCACGCTTCCGGATCCGAAGTCCATCGACGACGGATCCGCTTCGGGCAGGTTGTCCGGGTCCAACCCTGCGGCCTCGACGGACGGCCGCAGATAGTTGCCGTGCACTCCGGTGAACAGACTCGTGTAGACGATGTCCTCCCCGCCGCAGGCCACCACGGAATCCTTGTACGCACTCGCGGCGTTGGCCTCATCGGTGGCTATGAAGGCGGAACCGATGTAGGCGAGGTCGGCCCCCATCGCCAACGCTGCCAGGATCGCCCGCCCGGAGGCGATCGCTCCGGACAGTGCTATCGGCCCATCGAACCACTCCCGCAGTTCGCCGACGAGTGCGAACGGCGACAGGCCCCCTGCGTGACCGCCGGCGCCTGTTGCGACCGGAATCAGGCCGTCGGCACCCTTCTCAATAGCCTTGTGCGCGAACCTGGAATTGATCACGTCGTGAAGCACGATGCCGCCGTAGGAATGTGTCGCCTCGTTGACCTCCTCCCGGGCGCCGAGCGAGGTGATGGTGATGGGCACCTGGTACTTGACGGCGAGAGCCAAGTCGGCCTCCAACCTGGCGTTACTGCGATGAACGATCTGGTTCACCGCGAAAGGCGCGGCGGGGCGGTCGGGGTGGCCGCGATCCCAGGCGGCCAGCGTCTCGGTGATCTCCGCGAGCCAATCGTCGAGTTGGGACGCCGGGCGGGCATTGAGGGCCGGAAATGACCCGACGATGCCAGCCGTGCACTGGGCGATGACGAGTTCCGGCGTGGAGACGATGAACATCGGGGAGCCGATCACCGGCAGTCGCAGTCCGTCGAGAATTGCTGGCAGGGTCATGCGGATGCGCTCCGTTCGGACGTCTGAGGAGTGTGACGGATCACGACCGCCGCTGACAGCTGCCGACCTCACACTTCGAAGGTGGCCTCCACCGTAGCCGTCACCGTGATGTTCGGTGGATCCAGATCCACCGTGGGCGGTCCACCAGCGCGCATCTTGCCCTCGGCCATCATCGGCACCGCCATCGTCACCACCCCCTGGTCGGCCCCGAGGAGTCCCGGGTCCGCCAGCGCCCGAAGGGAGCCGAGGACCCGGTCCAAAGCATCGGCGAAGTCCTCGGCCGCGCGGTAGGCGGCGGCCACCGCGGACCGTCGGACCTCGCGGTGGATCGGGTTGTCGGTCTCCAGTTCCCAACGGACGCTTCCCAGTTCCGCGCCCGCGGCGTTCACGCGGCCGGCGACTGTGGCGACGTGTGGCGCAAGAACGTTTGCGTTGCCCGACACAGTCACCTGCCAGCCGGAGGCTACTTGCTCGCCGGTGCGCTCCTCCCAGCGATACGTCCGAGAGGTCATCAGACCGGACAAGGAGAAGCGACGAACATCCTCGCCTTCCAAGGTCCGGCGCAGGTGGGTGGCTGTCACACTCGCCCGCTGGACGGCCTCATCGGCCGTGGTCGACTCATGGGCGATCGCGATCGACAGCACTGCGAAGTCGGCGACGGCCTCGGCCGACTCGGGACGTACGGCGTCCTCGAGCGCGAACGACGCGAGCACACGATCGTCGTCGATCAGGTGGAGCACCGACGCTCCTCGCTGCTGCCATACGTCGACCATTTCGACGAGTTCGCTCGGAAGG
>CAYMPK010000029.1:2940-13417 GCA_964392145.1 uncultured Actinomycetes bacterium
TGCCACGGACCCGCAGTGTGGCTGGCTGTGGGGGCACGGCGTTCTCCTCGGTGCTTCGGCGGACCGTCGGGGGGTGGGTCCGCTGTGTGGACTGTAACCTTGCCTGATGAGACAAGTAGGGTCGGCGATCTTCTGGGCGTTCGTCGCCGTGACCTCGATCTTGCTCTTCCCGATCGCTGTGATCCTCTGGGCCGTCACCGCACCCTTCGACCGTCGGCGGATAGCGCTGCATAGATTCACCTGCTTCTGGGCCTCGCTCTACACCTGGTTCAATCCTGCTTGGCCCATGCAGATCACAGGGCGGGAGAATATCGAGCCGCACAAGACCTACATGTTGGTGGCGAATCACCTGTCCCTGCTCGACATATTGGTCTTGTTTCGCCTGTTCAAGGACTTCAAGTGGGTGTCCAAGGCCGGGATCTTCAAGGTTCCCGTCATCGGCTGGAACATGCGGCTGAATCGATACATCCCGTTGCTGCGCGGCGATCGGGAGAGCGTGGTCGAGATGATGACGGCCTGCCACGACGCCCTGGCCCAAGGGTCCTCGGTGATGATGTTCCCGGAGGGCACCCGATCCAAGGACGGCGAGTTGCGGGAGTTCAAGACCGGTGCGTTTCAGTTGGCTCGGGAGGCACGGGTGCCCATCGTGCCGATAGTCATCAGAGGGACCTCCGATGCGCTGCCCAAGCATGGTTTCGTCCTGCAGGGTCGACATCAAATCTCCGTGACGGTCCTGCCCGAGGTCGACGAGGAGGTCGTCGAGAGCCTCAGTACCGACGAACTCACGGCCTACGTGAGGGATCTCATCGCGTCTGAACTTGCGGTCCCCACCTCGCCCTGAGGTCCGCCGTCTGACTGCCGTCCACCGTTCAATGACGCGCGACCTGATTGCCACCTCGGGACTTGGCCGTCGCCATCGCCTGGAAGGCTCTCAATAGCGCATCCGACACAATCTGACGCTCGCCGCCATTTTCGTCGTCGGTCGCAGAGATTCCCACCGATGCGGTCACGGTCAAGTCCTCGGCGAGCCAGGCCCAATCCTCAGCGGCTATGCCGGCCCGCACTCGCTCCGCCATCGCGGGGGCCGCCGAGATGTCCTGGGTCAAGATGACGAACTCCTCGCCACCGAAACGCGCGACAACTGCGTGATCCGGCGTCAGCTCCGTGAGGATCTCCGCCAGGCGTTGCAGGACGTCGTCGCCCACTTGGTGGGAGAAGCGATCATTGACGCTCTTGAATCTGTCGAGGTCGATGACGGTGACCGCGCGGTGCGGCGGCACGCCCATCATGGCCTGAGCCGACGTCTGTTCATCCAGGCCGCGGCGGTTTAGCAGACCCGTGAGGCTATCGGTGTTCGTCCACCGTCGTAGGGCATTCGCTGCCTCACGGCGCTCCTCCAGAGCAACCACGAGGTGCGCCGTGCGCTGAGCCACCGTGCGTTCCAGGCTGGCGTTCGTCTGGCGCAGGCTGTCGATGTTGCGTTGCACGGTTCGATCGGCAATTGCCTCGGCGATCAGCTGGCGACCGGCCTGCCACAGCACGATTCCAACCGCCGATGAGGTGGCCAACGTGAGAAGAGTGCCGTTGATCATTGACTCTACCCATTGCACCGGCGGAGTCCGCGCCGGATCAGTGAGCACCGCGAGCAGCACCATCGAGGCCAACGGCACGGGGAGGGCCAGCCACAGGAGTCGCTGGCTGAACGACACCGCCATGAACGCAGCCAGCAATCCCATGAAGAAGCCGTTAGTACTGAGGTCCCCGGTTGTTGCCGGTTCCACCATGAGCACCACCCAGAACAGTCCGCTCATGAGGGCAGCGGCACCGTTCAGACTGACCTTTCGGGCCAACCAGGTCACGCCAAAGGCGAGGGCGGATCCGGCGCACAGCACGATGGCCGAGAGTTCGCCGTTGGGTAGGAACAGAAAGGCGGCGGCAGCGATGAAACCCAACACGCCAAAGGCGATGCCCAGCACGGACAACACCTCACGGCGAAGGTCGTCCTCGAGTTGAGCACTCGAGTTACCGGCCACCTCCGCTGCAGGCGCAGATCTCGCGGTCTCTCCCATCGTCACCGATGCACCCCCCTGGACTGCTTCGCGGTTCGGAGGGAAAGGTCGGCGACGGCCATCGCTCGACCTAGTGGATCAGTGTCAGTGGGGTCGATCATCGCCGCGCCCCAGGTGGCCGAGAGCTTCGCACTGGGCGTCTGGCCCTGCCACGAGGCCGCAGAGAGCACCCGAGAAATCCGTCTACAGGTTCGAGATGCGTCCTCAACACCGCAATCCGGCATCTGGATGAGGAACTCGTCCCCGACGATTCGGTACAGCAGATCATCATCGCCGGCCGCCGCCGTCATCAACTCGGCTGCTCGCGCGAGAACCGCGTCCCCGGTGGCATGCGACATTTCGTCGTTGATGCTCTTGAACTCGTCGAGGTCGACGATCCCCAACGCCAGCGTGCGACCGGACCGGGCGAATCGAGACAGCATCTGTGGTGCCCGTTGGCTCAGGTGGCGGCGGTTGTACAGGCCAGTGAGCGAGTCCTTCATCGCGATCCGATTGAGTTCGGCGATGTCCGCATCGGTCTCTGCGATCACGCGTTGGAGCTCGGCCGACTGGTCCGCGACGTCGGAGTCCAACTGATCCCGAACTGCCTGGAGTTCCCGCTCGATGCGGGAGTTGCCCTCGATGGATCGCGCGAGTCGACTGATGCTGCGTCCGACGCCGCGCATGCCGAACACCACAAGCACCGCCATGACCAGTGTGATCAGCGCTCCGCCCACGATGAGGATGCGCCAATCGAGGGCCGGTGAGTCGCTGGCATCGGTGGTGAGCCACAGAATCGCCACGACGGATGCGATCAAGGCGGCCGTGGCAACCGCGTACCTACGCGCGCTGGCGAGGACGAGGAAACCCGCGACGATGGCCGCCGCGTAAGGGCTGAGACCGGCCGTGCCGGTGAAGGCCGGAGGCAGCAATAAGGCTGCGATCAGCGCGATGGAAAACACGGTCGATGCTGGTGTCAGGTAGCCGCGCCGCAGACCCATCCAGCATCCGAAGGTGGTCAGGCACAGACCGACCGCGACGAACAGTGGCGGGGCCGATCCACCCCAGATCACGGCCACGTACATGACCGGGACGGCGAAGGTCAGCAGCAGCAGAATGGGAGACAGGAACTGCGCGCGCCGGCGGTCGTCGGTGCGGCGCAGCAGGGTGGAGACGTCCCCGTCCTCGAGTTGAGATGATGCGTCGACTCGGGGTGATTGCCATGCATGTCGAAGCCGTCGCATGGCATCAGTCAACACCCGATCAGCTGTAGACGAAGGAGGTCTTCGTCCGGGGCTCGGGATCGACCCAATCGCCCAGGCCCTTGTGCAGCACGTTAAGCACTTCGAAGGCGTCCCGCGCGACTGAGCCGCGGTAGTCTTCTTGGTCGTCCCCGTACTTGAAACTGAATTCGATCACAACCGGGGTGGTGTCGGCGTCTCCTTCGTCGTACCACGCGACCATGGCGCACTCGGCGACGATGTCGCGCTTGCCCAGCAGCAGCGAGGCACCTTCGAGAACCAATTCCCGGGCCGTGAAGTCACGCACGAGAACGAGCTCCTCGCCATGGGCAGACTCGTCAAGAGCCTCAGGCAGTCCTGGGAACAACTCCACCACGTCCTGAACGTGCGAGAGCGCCTGCTCGGCGGACAGCGGTTGGGTCGTCGAGTAGCTGAACACGCTGACGAAGGGGGGTTTGACGTCCTCCTCGAACTTGGTCTTGGCCTGGCTGTCGTCGGCCGGGTCCATCACCCGGTCGGACGCAACGTACCGATCGGGATGACGGAACTTCAGGGTTACCTCGCGTTCGCCCGTCGCCACGTCCTCGCGCTCGCGCACGATGTAGGAGTCGGCATTGATGGCGTTCAGGTCGGTGTCGAAGAACCTGATGAGGCGTCGCGCCTTGACTTCCGAGAATGAACCCTTGGCGGGGATCCCCAAGGGTTCCAGGGCCGATCCAACCGCTTGCCAGAACCGGTCCACGATGGCACTGAGGCCGTGCTCGTCGCCGTCGAATAGGGACGGCTTGAGCATCACCTTGTACTCCCGCGATGTCACGTCCATGCGGCGCCTGGCCATGGTGGCTCCTTGAAGTCGGGTATCGCACGAGCCTGTCCGAACCACCATCCTGACGCAATTCGACGCGGGCTCAACGCCCGTGGAGCAGGTGTAGTGGATCGCACGTGAGGAACCGAGCCAGTTCGCATCGTGACGATGCCGACCCCGGGTCCGACGGTCAGTCACCCAGTGCCACGAGGGCGCTGTCCGGGACCGTCAGGATGAGGTCCTCGCCAGGGGTGAAGTTGCGGCCCGCGGACCCGATCGACGTCCACACCTCAATCGGGTCCTCAACCAGAGCGGCGGTCACTGCTACGACGAGATTCTCCCCCCGGAACGACGTCCGCGCCACGTTGACCGGGATGAGCGCCTCGTCCTCGCGCCGCTCCCGTTGGACTGATCGCGCCCGGTCGGATTGCCGTCGGTACTCGAGGCCCAGCAGGTCGGGTCGGAGGAGGAACTGCTGCGCGCGCTGGGATCCGGAAGTGACGGCGAGTGCCCCTGGGAGCAGCGTGGTGACGGTGGCCCTGGGCAGGATGTTCGCCAACCCGAGGAATCGAGCCACCCAGGCGTTCGCAGGCGCGGACCATAGGGTCGTGGGTGGGCTCTCTTGCAGGATCTGACCAGACCTCATGACAGCCACCCGATCACCGAGTTCGAACGCCTCGCTGTGGTCATGGGTGACGTAGATGACGGTGGTGCCGTCGCGGTGGAAACTCTCCGCCATCGTCACGAGGAGTTCCTCACGCAGGGCTCGATCCAGTGAGCCCAGGGGCTCGTCGAGCAGCACGATCCGGGGTCGCGGAGCCAAGGTGCGGGCCAATGCCACCCGTTGTTGTTCGCCACCCGAGAGTGTTGTGACCGCGTCGTCCCCGCGGCCCTCGAGCCCGACTGCTGTGAGGAGTTCGGCTATCCGATCGGCCGCTACCTGACGCTGCCAGCCGGCGATCCGCAGGCCGTAGCCGATGTTCGCCGCCGTCGACATGTGAGGGAACAGCGAGTGGTTCTGGAACATCAAACCGATACCGCGCTTGTGGGTGGGCACTCCGGCCAGGTCTCGTTCGTCGACGGTCACCCTCCCGCCACTCAGGGGTTCGATACCGGCGACGGCTCGAAGCAGGGTGGATTTGCCGCAACCGCTGGGTCCCAGCACGGCCAGGCATTCGCCGCTCCCGACGGCGAGCGACACGCCACGAACCACGGGTTCCTTGTCGTAGGTGACGCGCACCGATTCCAGCCTGATGTCGGTCACGGGGACACGTCCGGCACTCGGAAGCGGTCGGTGATGAGGACGACGGTGGCGGTGAGTACGACCAGGATGGCGGCCATTGCCATCGCCTGGCCCTGGTTCGAGGCACCCGGACTTCCGAGGAACCGGTAGATCGCGATAGGCACTGTGGGATGGTCCCCCCGTGCCACGAACACCGTGGCGCCGAACTCGCCGAGTGAGATCGCGAAGGCGAATCCGGCGGCCACCACGGCGGACCGGGCAACCAATGGAACATCGATCGTCCTGATTACCTGCCAAGGCGATGCGCCAAGTGCAGCGGCGGCCTCGCGCAGGCTCACCCGGATAGCCCGCAGGACCGGCACCATGGCCCTGACCACGAAGGGGATGGCAACCAGGGACTGCACAATCGGCACCAACCACAGCGAGCCGCGAAGGTTCAGGGGTGCGGCATCGAACGCGATCAATGCCCCGAACCCGAGCGTCACCGCGGAGACCCCCAACGGCAGCAGAAGGGCACCGGAGAGCACCCTCGCCGATCCGGACGCAATCACGAAGGCGGCGAGCGAACCGACGACCATCGCGATGACGGTGGCAACTGTGGCGAAGAGAAGCGAATTGGCGATCGCCGTTGTCGGAGCTACGAACAGGATGCTGCCGGCGCGGCTGGACCCCAACGCTTGGAAGTTGTCGAACCCGTACCCGCCTCCGGTGGTCATGGCCCGCTGGAACACCGCGGCGATCGGACCCACCAACAGGAGCAGTGAAACGACCAGGAACACCAGCACCGCGAGCCTGTCCCGACCGCTGCGAGCAGGTCGGTCGGCCCCGCTGGGAGCCAATGCCTCAACCCCGGTGGAGAGGTTGCGGGACAGCAGCGACTGTACGACCAGCATCGCGATGACTATCAGTATCTGAATGAGGGAGAGCGCCGCACCCAACGGCAAGTTGAACAGGAACAGCACCTGACGCTGGATCTCCACCTCTATGGTCGCCTGACCAGGCAGACCCAGCAGCAATACCACCCCGAATGAGGTCACCGTGAACAGGAAAACAATGCCGGCCGACGCCCAGACGGCAGGCTTCAAGCGCGGCCAGGTCACGGTGCTGAAAACCCGCCAGGGGCCGGCTCCCAGCGCAGCCGCCGACAACTCGGGTGCCCTGTCCAACTGTCGCCAATAACTACCCACCATTCTGAGCACAACCGCGTAGTTGAAGTAGACGTGCGCGATCAGGATTGCGGGTAGGCCTCTGTCCCAGCCATCTGGCACCGCCCATCCGAAGGGACCGCCGGGGGAGAGGGCGGCGGACACGGCCGTCGCAACTACCACCGTCGGCATGATGAACGCGACGGTCGCAAGCGTTTCGACGAGTCCCCGACCCGGGAATGAGAAGCGGGCGACCACCCAGGCAGATGGCAAACCGACCGCGAGCACCAACGCGGTCGACAGCACAGCCTGCCACAGGGTGAAGGCCACAACCTGGCGCATCGCCGGAGAATCCACCACCCGCAGCAGAGCTGACAGGTCCCAACGGGAACCAGAGTGCAGCGCCCGGTAGAGGAGCGTTCCGACGGGATAGAGGAAGAAGACACCTATGAAGGTCAACGGAATGGCGAGGACGGCCCAGCGCAACGCACGCACCCGACCTGCGCCGGTACGTGGCGGGACGGCAGTCACCCGTTCAGTCGCCAATCCGCTGATGGTCATCGGATTCCGCGCAACGCCTCAGGGCCCGCACTCAACGTTGAACGGTGTCCGTCCAGGTGCTCACCCACTGATCACGGTTGGCCGCAACCTGCTCTGGGGGCACGGACAAGGGTCGCGCCACCAGCGAGGCGTTGTCGGTGAACTCTTTCGGCAGGGTGACTCCCGGAAGCACGGGAAACACGAAGTTGTTCAACGGCAGGTCGGACTGGTACGTCTTGGTGATCATGAAGTCGACGAGCTTCTGCGCCCCCTGGGTGTTCTTCGCGTTCGCGAGGACTCCGGCGAATTCGACTTGCCGGTAGCAGGTCTGGTCGAGGCTGCCGGTGGTGGACTTCCCGTCCGCTGGCTTGGGATCGGCGAAGACGACTTCAGCCGCTGGGGAGGAGGCGTACGACACGACCAGCGGTCGGGGTCCCTTTCCGGTGCCGCCGCTGAATTCCTTCTCGTAGGCCGTGCTCCAGTCATTGACGACGAGTACTCCGTTGTCCTTGAGCGACTTCCAGTAGTCCTTGTAGCCGTTCTCGCCCGACTTGGCCACGGTCGCCAGGAGGAACGCCAGTCCAGGTGTGCTGGTTGCCGGATTCTGCACGACGAGCAGATCCTTGTACTCGGGCTTGGTGAGGTCGTCGAGGGTCGTCGGCACCGGAATGTTCCTCTGCTGGAACCAAGCACGGTCGTAGTTCACGCAGACATCCCCGACGTCGATCGGGGTGACGTGCTTCGTCGGATCCATTCGGTATTGGGTCGGAATGGAATCCAAACCTGCCGCCGCGTACTCGGTGAATAGTCCCTGGTCGATCGCTCGACTCAAAAGGTTGTTGTCGACCCCGAACAGGACGTCGCCCTCTGGGTTGTCCTTCGTGAGGATGGCTCGGTTGACGACTTCGGCACCGTCACCGGACTTGCTCACCTCCACCTTGATACCGGTTTGTTTGGTGAAGTCGGCCAGGGTGGCGTCGGAGATCGCATAGGCGTCGTAGGTCACGAGCCGCACGGTGTTGCCGGCCGTGGTCGACGGTGAAGGACCACCACCTGAACCCGTCGTGCCGCAGGCGGTGAGACCGAGGGTCAGCGCGAGGGCACCCAGCGCGGCGGCAACGGATGGAGGAATCGGACGGCTCGCCGGTGTTTGGTCGCGGCGCGGCATGGACGGTTCGGACACATTTCCTCCGCTGGCATTACCCAGATCAGGTTGGCGGGTCGATGACACCGCGCGGGCGCGCCAGCCATCTTCTCAGTCCGGTTGTTCCGGACTCCCCGAGTGCAGTACGAACCTACCTCACGACATCCCTTGAGGACCGTGGAAGGCTCGCGAGGACGCCACGATCGGCAGTCGGGCGGGCGTACAGTTGGGGGACATGGAGACGTCGCAACGGCGGATGACACCGGACCCGGCACTGCTCGACTCGCCGCTGGTCCGGCGTATTCGTGAGTCAGTGATAGGCGATGACCAGGTTGTTCCGGGACCCTACGGTCCCCGCCGAGTCACGTACGCCGATTACACCGCCAGTGGTCGCGCCCTGACGTTCATCGAGGACTTCATCCGTGACGAGGTATTGCCCCGGTATGCCAACACCCACACCGAGAGCAGCGGTACCGGGCTGCAGACGACCCGCCTGCGCGAGGATGCTCGCCGCGAGGTGGCCCATGCCGTCGGGGCAACCGATGAATATGCCGTCATCTTCGCCGGCGCCGGATGTACCGGGGCGATCGACAAACTCGTGGGAATCCTGAACATCCGAATTCCGGCCGATCTCGATGCCGAGTACGACCTCAGCGAACAGATTCCGGGCGAGCGGCGGCCGGTGGTCTTCATCGGACCCTACGAGCACCACAGCAACGAACTTCCGTGGCGGGAGTCCATCGCAGACGTCGTCGTGATTCACGAGGACGCGGACGGTCAGATCGACGCCGCACAACTCGAGTCCGAGCTGACCAGGTACGCCGACCGGCCGTTGCTCATCGGTTCGTTCAGCGCGGCCAGCAATGTCACCGGGATCTTGTCGGATGTACCCGGGATCACCGCGAAACTCCATGAGCATGGCGCACTGGCATTCTGGGACTACGCCGCGGCCGCTCCGTATGTCGGTATCGATGTGGCCCCTACGGCAGATCCCGCCCAAGCGGTGGACGCCTTGTTCTTCTCACCCCACAAGTTCATCGGCGGACCCGAAACACCCGGTGTTCTGGTTGTTCGGCGAGATCTGGTGCGCAACACCGTGCCGGACGTGGTCGGTGGCGGCACGGTCCTATTCGTGAACCCCGACGAGCACGTGTACCTGACCGACATCGTGCACCGAGAGGAGGCCGGGACGCCGGCCATCATCGAGGCGATTCGGGCGGGACTCGTGCTGCAGTTGAAGTCCGCGGTGGGGGTCGACACGATTCGCGCGCACGAGGCAGATTTCGTGTCCAGGGCGCTGACGCGGTGGGCTGCGAACCCGGCCATGGAGATTCTGGGAAACCTCTCGGCCGAACGACTCTCGATCGTGTCCTTCACCGTTCACACGCCGAGTGGTAAGTATCTGCACCACAACGCCGCGGTGGCGATGCTGAACGACCTCTTCGGTATCCAGTCCCGCGGTGGGTGTTCCTGCGCCGGACCGTACGGGCATCGGCTGTTGGGCATCAACATGGAGGAGAGTCACGAGTTCAGCCGCGAGGTGGCAGTCGGTTGCGAAGGCATCAAACCCGGTTGGACGCGCATCAACTTCAACTACTTCATTTCCGAGGCGGTTTTCGAGTACATCGTGGAGGCTGTCAATCTGGTCGCCACGCATGGCTGGCGATTGCTGCCGGAATACGAGTTCAACCCGGAGTCTGGTCTATGGCGACACCGGGACGGACCCGCGGAACCGCCACTGCGCTTGGGTCAGATCCACTACGCGGAGGACGGCTCCATGGTCTATCCGCGGCTGGCGGACGTGGCCCCTGAATCCGCGTTGCAGGGCTATCTCGAGGAGGGGCGACGCATTCTTGTCGATGCCCAGCCCGACACCCAACCGACCGACTCCGGCGAACTGGTCGCGGCGGGTTTGGTCCGCGCTGACTTCGACACCCTTCGCTGGTTTGATCTGCCACCCGTCTGCCTTCGCGAGAGGGCATAATCCCTCGCATGACCGAGACTCGGCTTGTCCTGGATGACCCCCTGCTCGACGGCGAGACGATGAGGGTGATCGGCTCAGCCCCGTATGGGGGAGCCGACATCGGCGAGGCCCTTGCGGCTGCCCGCACGATCTCCGGCGCCGACTTCGACAGTTGGTACGGAGCCTGGTCGGCCCTCGGCGATCGGGTGTCCGCCCTGGCTGCCGATGCAGCCGCGTCCGGTCACGACGAGACCGCCAGGCTGGCGTTCTGGCGGGCATCGTCGTACTACCGGACCGCAGGCGTCATGCTCATTGCGCGGATCGTAGAGACCTTGAGCGGGAGGGGGA
>CAYMPK010000029.1:13427-17732 GCA_964392145.1 uncultured Actinomycetes bacterium
TCATCGCTGCCCCGCTGGATCCCCGGCTTCGCGATGTGATCCATCGGCAGACCGAGATGTTCCGCCGCGGTGCGGCCTTGATGGCGCAACCTCCCGAACTGCTGGACATCCCGTACGAGAAGACCACTCTGCCCGGCTACTTCTTCGCCGTCGATGACGACCCACGGCCACGGCCGACCGTGATCCTGACCGGAGGTTATGACGGCACCGTGGAGGAGTTGTACTTCTACAACGGTGCCGCCGCCCTGGCACGCGGCTACAACGTGCTGGCCTTCGAAGGGCCGGGACAGGGTTCCGTGCTAGTCGATCAGGGACTGCCCATGCGGCCGGACTGGGAGTCCGTTGTCGGTCCGGTGATCGATTTCGCGCTCGCGCGGTCTGACGTGGATCCGGCCCGGATCGCGCTCATAGGCCTGAGCCTCGGTGGCTACCTCGCGCCCCGAGCAGCCAGTGTCGACCACCGGCTGGCCGCCTGCATCTCCGACAGCGGCTTCTACGACATGTATGCCGGTTTCCTGAACCGACTTCCACCGCCCATGCGCACCGGCTACCAGGCGGGTGACCAAGAGGTCATCGGGCAGGTCTCCGGGATGTTGGAGCAGCTTGCCTCCCAGCCCACCGCAGGTTGGGCGCTGCGCAGGGGAATGCTCGTGCACCAGCAGCCGACGCCGTTGGCTTTCGTCGAGGCGACGAAGGAATTCACCCTGGTCGGAAGGGCGGGTGACATCACATGCCCGACCTTCGTGTGCAATGGCGAGAACGACCCCATCAGTGCCACCGCAGCGGATCTGGCGGCGGCTCTGACCTGCGAGAAGGAATTCGTGACCTTCACCGCGGCGGAAGGCGCGGGGGATCACTGCGAATCAGGGGCGCGCACGCTCTTCCACGCCCGCGCCTTCGACTGGCTGGACGAGGTGCTTCACCCGGAGAACTGAACCCGTCGTGCGGCTTCTTCGTGCGCAAGATCCGCTCTCTGCAACCGGCTCGGCAAGGCGCAGGCGGCGGCTTGCGTCTTCGACTACGTCAATTCCCAGAGAACTTGCGGCGACCATCGAGCCGGGCCTCCTGGTGACCTCGGAACTATCCGCCTCGGAATTCGTGCACGGTAGTCCAGCCCTCGGGCGACGTATCGGATTCCTCGACCACCCTCAGCATGGCTTCGGCGATAGCGTCGGGGGCGAACGGCGAGTCGGGCGCGACGATGCCGTAGATCGTCAGGGTCGCCACGTGGATCCCCTCCGGCCGCAATTCCAGGTCGAGACCGAGGGTTAGATTGCGGAGAGCAGCCTTTTCAAGTCCCAGCGCCAAACTCGCGCTCATCGGGTAGTCGGCCGTCCCACCGCCCGTGAACAAGAGAGTTCGCGAAGTTCCCGGGGCCCGTCGCATGACGGGGACGACGGCTTGCGCCATCGCCAGCGCCGCGACGGCGCCGGTGTCCAAGGCAGTACTGACATCGCCGAGATCCGTGTCGAGTCCGCCCGGCAGGAACAGACCGACGTTGAAGTGCGCGACGTCAACCCGTGGAAGATCCAGCGCTTCGATCGCGGCCCGTAGTTCCGCCGGCCGGGAGGCGTCGGCGATCAGCGGAATCGGCGACGGCGCAGCGGGGGCGGCTGTGGAGACCAGTTCCATGGCTCTCTCGACCGTGGCTTGGGACCTGGCGACAAGGACGGTTTGCCATCCCCGCCTGGCGAAGCGGATCGCGGTCGCGGCGCTGATTCCTTCCCCCGCACCGACCACGAGATACAACGGGGACTGATCGGACAACGGCTGGATACTCATGAGTCTCCGAAGTGTTGGGGGTGAGTGAATCTAACAGTTCGACCCCTTAGCCTGCCGGCCAACCGGCCGAACCGGTGGACACCTACGAACGTCCCGATCAGCATGCCGTGAGAGAGGCGAGGTTGGCACACCGTCGAGGGTGTTGGATCGGGAGTGTGGGAAGGTCTGCATGCTAGTCGCAGGAGAGGGAGAGGAGGGATCGAGATGGAAGTTGAAGTCTGGTCCGATGTCGTGTGCCCGTGGTGCTTCATCGGCAAACGCCGGCTGGAGAGCGCCCTCGCCTCGTTTCCGGGCGGAGAGGAAGTGGTCGTTCGCCACCGGGCGTTCCAACTGGATCCGGGGGCCGTCAGCGCTGGACGGCCCACCGTCGATGTCCTGGCCGAGAAGTACGCCATCGACCGCGAACAAGCCATCGAGATGATGAGCGACGTCACGGATGTTGCGGCGGAGGTGGGGCTGCGTTACCAACTCGACAGGACACTCTCGGGCAACACCCGTGATGCGCACCGGGTGCTTCTCTGGGCACAGGAGCGGGGATTCGGACCCGCGCTTCTGGAGTCGATGTTCACGGCCTACTTCGAGCAGGGTCAACCCGTTTTCACCCTGACGGAGATGGAGCCGCTGCTGACGGGAGTCGGGCTCGATGCTGCCGAAGCCAAGGAGATGCTCGCCGGCGACTCATTCGAGGCCGACGTTCTTTCCGATCAAGCGCTAGCGGGCCAGTTGGGGGCACGTGGCGTGCCGTTCTTCGTGGTCGATCGCAAGGTCGGGGTCGCGGGAGCCCAACCGGAGGCAGTCCTCGTATCAGCCCTGGAGCAGGCTGCGGCAGGTTAGCCGCGAGCTGAGCGCCGTGCGGTGCTAGCGCTCAGGCGCAGCAACGGCGGCCCCGATGTCCAACTCGGGACCCTCCAGCAAGGGAATGAGCGCGACGACCTTGGTTCCCTCCGCTATCCGGTCGCGGCTCCACTCGACTGTCATATCGTCGAACATGGCTGTGCCCAGCCCTCGATGGCTGGTCGTCTCCGCGGGGATTCCGTCATCGGTCACGGTGAGTCGAAGGATTCCCGGATCAGCGATCTCCAGTTCGACCCGCACACGACCCGCATGTGCGTGACGAATGGCGTTCCAGCAAGCCTCGGTGGTCAACTCGGTCGCGGCGAAGCGGGTGATCGGGTCCCGTTCAAGCGCCAATCGGGCGTCCGAAGGAATGGTCCACGAGATGTCGCACACGCCGGTCCAGGTATCGGAATATTCCACGAGCGCCGACTCGAGTTGTCCGGAGTGAGCCTGTGTGGACTCCATCCTGTCGATGACCGAGAGCAGTTGCTCCCTCGTCGTTTGAAGCAGCTGCCGGTCTGCCTGGCCCTGCGCCAGCGCGTGTTCCAGTCGTATGGCTGCCGCTCCCACCGCGCTTTGGATCGGACCGTGGAAGGCACGCGCAAGACCCCGCTGGTGAAGCCATTGAACACCTCGCGCGCGGGCCGACGCCCAATCCAGCTCGGCAGCCGACGCCTCGAGCCTCGCCTCGATCACACGCTCCTGCGCATAGGCGGCGCGGGCGAAGACCAGCGCGCCGGCAATCGTCGGGAGCAGGAGAAGATCACCCAGCAGAATGCGGCGCATCACGTCTTGCGGGGCGTTGATGACCAGGAAGCTGGAGGTGGCCAGCAGCATGGCCGACAACCCCACCAAGGCTGCCATCAGCAGAGCCCGCGTGAACGCGGATCGATCCTCAGCGAATCCCATCACCACGTTGCAGCACCACATCAGGAACCACACGATGAGAGCGCCGATCCCCAGCAGTACCAGGGCGTGGCCGCTGGTGAGTTGCGTCAGCAGAAACGGTCCGCCGAAACAGAGGAACAGGATCGTGATCCACCCTGGCTGCAGCGGAGGTTGACTCGTGACGTCACCGACGAATTCGCGCATGTCGAACGAGGTAGGCGTCTGTTCGGGTGCTTCAGGGGGGCGCCACGAGGGGCGAGCTGACAACTCCCTGCTCAGTGGCCGAACCAGGTCGTTCACTGTCTCCCTGAGTTGCTGGGGAGCCAGACTGGGGTCTGACTCGGCCAGCGTGTTGATGCGACTGACGAATTCGGTGTGAATGCGTTCCACGACGGTGTCGCGTTGCTCAGCGATGACCGTCAGGGCGGCTTCACGGGCGCAGCGCGCGGCATGCTGCCGGGCCTGCAGGTTCTGGATCCGAGCGCGATGCCGCCGCACCGATCGAATCATGACGTCGAGGATGGCCAGCGCCACGGTGAACCCCACAACAGCGCCGGGAAGACGCAGCATCCAATCGATGCCGTTCGTCAGGCCTAGCGCGGAAAGTGCGAGGGCCACGAGCACCGCTCGAAGTGTGCTCGCCACGGCGAAGGCCGTCACCACCCAGAGGGGCCGTCGGGTCAAAGCACCCCAGCGTCGCCCGACCGTCCACCACAATGCGAGGCAGGCATAGAGGAAGATCTGCGCTGCCAGCGCGACCGCCAGTCGCAGACCGACACTTGTATGGCCGAGGTCAGG
>CAYMPK010000030.1:0-17258 GCA_964392145.1 uncultured Actinomycetes bacterium
CCGCGACCGCGTCAACGAGTTCACGGGAGAAGAGCTCGGTACCACCGGAATCGAACTTCAGGGTCGGTGGCTCCCTGAGCGTGTGCTCAGCACGCGCAAGTTCCCTGGCGACGATCAGCCGCAACCCCGAGGCTTCGATCGATTCGGACGACGACTGCAGCCCGGAAATGGATCCGCGCAACTCCCTGATGATGCTGTTGATCTCTGTGACAGCGTCCCTGGCAGTCGAGCTCACGCTCTGGTCACCACTCTCGGCCAACCGCGCCTCGAGAGCCATTCCCAGAGCGAAGAGTCGCTGGATGGTCAGGTCGTGCAGATCGCGGGCGATGCGGTTGCGGTCGCGCAGCACGGTCTCCTCCTCCTGCAACACCCGCAGCGCCGTGTAGCTGACAGCGAGCGCCCCCTGGGCCGCAAGCGGCTCGGCCAATTCACCATCCCGCCTGTCGAAAGGACGCCGGCCCCGCCGACGAAGCAGCACCGCCAACCCGGACGTCAAGTAGTCGTGACCCAGCGGAACCACGAGCCAGTTCCCCAAGCCCTGCATCGCACTGCCAGCAGCCTGGTCCTCGGAAAGCTCCCCCGCCGACACCTGACCGGACGCCAACGCTTGCGTGAGGGCCGGGTCCGAGAGCCGCCCATTGACAGAGAGTGAGCCAAGGACTTCCGATTCGCCCCTCCGTTCGTTCAAGACCTGCCACACCGTCCAGCGGCCCTGCTCCAGCCCGACGAGCAGTCCGACATCCGCGACGAGGAGGCGACGCAGGTGGAGCAGCAAGGCGGCACTGATCTCCTCCTGCCCGGCCATCGTCAACGCGAGTTCGTTGAGGTTGTTCGCAGCCCGCAAGAATTCGGCGGATCTCACTTCGGCGCTGACGTCAATCATCTGGGCGAGCATGTGGCGCAGGTGTCGGTCCTCCTCGCGGATCGCGAGAACGGTGAGGTCAATCCACACCGACTCGCCGTCGGAACTCAGATAGCGCTTGCGCTGGATGAAGGAATCCCGGATGCCTTCCCGCATCTCCGCCAGAGCCGTGATCCCGAGGCTCCGGTCGGCGGGATGGGTGAGTTCTGCGAACCGCATCCCCGTCAGTTCCGCTCGACTGTAGCCAAGCATGGAGCACAGGTAGGGATTGACGTAGTCGAACGAACCGTTGACGTTGGTGATCGCCATTCCGACGGTCGCATCCTCCAACACCAACTCCATGCCCGAAGCAGTCTCCGTGCGCAGGCGCAGACGTTCCATGCGGGCCGCGGAGCGTTCATGCTCCTCGATGTCCCGCGACACCTCTCGCCACCCGCAGGCCATGCAGTGCTGACCAAGTCTGATCGCCCAGACATCGAAGCGCGGTCGTGCGCCGTCGCTCCCACCCGAACCGTGCACGTCGTGGATGAGAGTGGGCCCTGTCTCGCGCAGCGCCTTCGCGAAAGATGCCCTGAAAGTAGACACCAACTGCGGTGGCAGAATCCGGGTCACCTCCGATCCGACGAGGTCGATTCCGGAAAGAATCGGCCGCGTGCGCGCCGACTCATTCGCCCACCGGATCTGAAACTCCAACTCCTCATCTGGGCCGACCGCAGCGGCTTCCACGATCACGTGGGGATCCGGGTGGTGCTCCAGGACGCTTCGCCAGGCAACACCGTCTAGGTCGAATCCGAGTTCCATGTGCCACCTCCCAGCCAATCAGCCTAGCCCGCGTGAGTGCCGCCAAAGGCCCGGCAAGACAGGACTTTGGACTCTAGGGACTCCCCCGACATCGCGGGAGAATTGAGTTGGAGGAGTAGACGACGAAGGCCCGAAGGGCCGGAGGAGGTGGAAATCATGAGGAAGTTGTCGGCCGGTCTCGCGGCATCTGCCCTCGTGTTTGGCGTAGTCGCGGCTGGTGCATCAGCCCTGGTGCTGGACGGATCCGATTCCGCTCCCGGCAGCGGGAAGACCGATGCGGCCTGTGCCGGCCCGCTGGTCGTGACGAATCCGGTGGAGCAGGGAGGTCACGACAACAACCGCATCACCCATGTCACCATCACCGGTGACATGACCAAGTGCACCGGACAGACCCTGCTCACCGAAGTCGACCTCGACTCCACAGGCACCAACCATGCGTACGGCGTCTACCAATTCCCAGCAGACACGACGGAAGTCACGCTGACATTCGACGCCACGACAGGGGAGTTCTACGACACGGCTCCCACACCGTCAGGCGGCACGCTCACGCCGACCGGATCGAGATTGGAACCGATCAAGGCCAAGGACTTCGGCCTGGTGACTCTGACCATCGCCAAGACCTGGGCTTGACCCATCCCTATTGACTTCGCAGGGGAGGGGAGGGACATGACCACGTCCGGAGCGCGACACGACGCCCACTTGCGGCGCCGGCGCTCCGGGCGCGCCCTGGTGCTTCTGTTGGTGTTAGTGGCGGTCGGCGCGGTCGCGTGGCACTGGCTGGCGCCGACGCAGTTCGGCGGACAGGCAACCTACGCGCTCGTGACAGGTCAGTCCATGCAGCCCACGCTGCCAAGCGGCACCCTGGTGGTCGCTCGGAGCCGGCAGTCCTACCGAGTTGGTCAGGTAGTGGTCTTCGACGCCAAAGGCGGTCATGTTTTGCACCGCATCGTTGCTGGCGACGCCGTACAGGGGTGGCACACCAAGGGGGACAACAACAATTGGTGGGATCCCTGGGTCGTCGCCGACGCAGACGTGCGCGGGGAGAAGGTCCTGGCGGTTCCGGGCCTCGGTGCCGTGCTCTCATGGTTCATCGCGCGGCCCGCGATTGCTGCAACCTCTGCCGCGGCGGTCGTCTTGGCCTTCGCCATGCTGCCCAGGCGACGTCGGGCGGTAACGCCATATCTCGCTGCTGCCCTGCGGCGCAGCACGCCCGCAGCCAATGCGGAAGACGCTTCCCAGCGCTCCCCCGGATCGGGCCTGGTGACGGCGTGCCTGCTCGGGGCGGTCGTGCTGACATTGGGGGCGACTGCTTTGGCCCTGGTGCGCGGATCACCGATCTGGCCCAATCTGGTCGTGGCCGTCGCTGGCCTGACTGTGTGCTCGGCAACGACCTTGGTGGTGACCAGGACGTACCGCCTCGGGTGGCATCCGATTTCCGGTCCTGAGCAGGAGTTGGAAGCGGTCGACAGCGCACGCATCTGGGCGCACCGTGTTCCTTCCGATGAACGTGTCACCGCCAGCCACAGGCCCAGATTCGTCCACACGGCGGCCCAACTGAGCGAGTTGGCGGAGTCCTACCGACTGCCTGTCCTACGTCGCATCGACCCGGTCAACGGGCGAAGCGACTACGTCTTGATCACCGCCGACGGCGATTTCGTATGGCACCCCATCGCGCCGCCGCATCATGGCCGGCGCTGCGCCCATCACGCGACACGTGTGGGTCACCCGCCCAATGTGGGCGGAGTGCAGCGTGCCGTCGAGTCTCGAAGCCCCGTTCACGCGCTCGGGAGGTGATCGAGATGATCGGGATGCTGCCCACCTTGGCTCTCAACGCTGCCACAGTGCTGGTCGTGGGCGCGACAGTGCTGAGCCTCGTCGGTTCGGACTCGGCTCCGACCACAGGTCTGACGGATCCCCACTGCGAACGGGGAATCAGCGTCACGAAGGTCATCGGTAGTGCCGGACGCGTCACCGGCATCGATGTATCCGGCGACATGACCCGTTGCGGGGGTCAGACCATGCGCGTCGCCGTCACCCGCGTGAAGAAGCCCAGCATGGAGTTCTATGCGGTCTATCGGTTCGCTACTGGGTCGGAACTTGTGACTCTCACCTTCGACGACATCATCGGGGAGTTCCGCGATACCCAGCCGCTACCGGTCGATGGCACCCTCGAGGCCACCGGCCTGCGGGTCGCCCCCGAGAAGGACAAGGACCTCGGTGACGTCAACGTGACCATCGCGCAGATCTGGCAGTAGTCCGAAGGCGCTGGTTCCTGTCCTGTCGGTCGGGGAAGATGAAGCATGATCTGCCCCACCTGTGGCGCCACTGTGCCCGAAGTCCCACCGGGGTCGCCCACACACGCCTACGTGGGCGCGCCGGCTGCGTGCTGGGCAGCCTTCGGACGGTTGCAGGCGGACGAGATGGCTCGTTTCGGCTACCCAGCACCTGCACACAGGCTCGTCGTGGATGCCTACATGGCTTCCCACCCCGGGGATGGAGCAGACCGCCGGGACCGCCAGTCGGTCTTCGTGCACCTGCGGGCGTTGGGGGCGCGGTTTGCCCAAGGACGAACCGAGGAGCAGGTCTCGGCCCAGATGAGAAGGGCACCGGTTCCCCGCCCCCACTACCCGCTGCTGACTCCTCCTCCCCACCGAGCGGGGTTGAACCTGAACAGCATGGAGGGGGCACCCGATCTGTCCACCTACACCGCGCGAGCGTGGGCATGGGCCAGTTCAGTGTGGGATTCGTGGTCGCACGAGCACAGCCGGATCCTCACCTGGCAGACCCCCGATCGGCCAAGCCAGGGAACTGCATAGACGCCGCCTGGACCGCGATTTGCGACGGTCACCACCGTGGCGGTGGCTGATCCCGGGAGCGCGCGCCCGCGGTCGGGATTCACAGGCGGCCCAACCACCACGTATGCTGCTCCGCATGCTTTCAGCCTTGTCCCGAGTGCTCGTCCCAGTCGTCGCTATCGGCGCGATAGTCGTGCCCGCGATGCCGGCACAGGCGGCCGCCGACCCGACTCCGGCCGTCCGGGGTGACCTCCGCCCGCAACTTCCCCCGCCCGTGCGCCCCCAACTCCCGCCGCCGGTGCGCCCGCAACTCCCTCCGCCGAGCTCGCTTGCCGCGTACACGCTGCTGGCCCCGCCGTCCATCGCCAATTCCCAATTGGTGGCGCGCGCGGTTCTCAAGCCCGGTTCACCCTGCCCAGTACTCGCCACGGCGAAGAAGGTCGGAACCCAGACGACCTATCGCAACTACCCGATGTACGAGCGCCAAGTCGGACCCAAGGCCCGACCCGCCTTCACGACTGTGAAGGTCTGCAGTGCCGCGATCCCCGCGGGGATCACCTCTGCCAGTGTGGGCGGTCGGACAATCCCAGCCGCCATCCCCGCCAACGTCACCCGAATCGGGATTCTGGCCGACACGGGTTGTCGGGTGGAGGCCGGGCGGATCCAGGACTGTGCCAAGGCATGGCCACTGGCCCCGATAGCGGCTCGACTGGCGTCGCTCAAGCCTCAGGTGATCCTGAACCCGGGCGACTACTACTACCGGGAAGCAGCCTGCCCACCCGCGAACGTGGCGCAGTGCGGCGTCAACCCACCGGTCGCGCCCATCGCCGGCATGCCCTTCGATGACAGCGCCCACGGGTGGATGACCGACGCCATCAACCCGATGTCGGCCATGTTCCCGGTGGCTCCGATCGCGTTCCTGCGAGGCAACCACGAAGCGTGCAACCGGGCGGGGAACGGCTTCTTCCTGTTCTTCGATCCGCGGCCAACCACGGCCGCGACCTGCGAACCGATCGCGGTGGGACAGAAACCAGTACCTGCGACGCCAGCAGTGACTGACACGTGGGCTTTCTCTCTCAATGTGGCGACCAACCGCAAACTGAAGGTGGCCATGGTTGATTCGGCCTATGGCTCCGATGACAAGGTCACGAACTGGGTGCCCAACCAGGCGAAGGCTTACCTGCAGGCCCATCTGCTGACCGCGAAGCAGGCCGGGGTCGAGTCGTGGTTGATGACGCACAGGCCGATCTTCGGACGGCAGGCGGGCAACGGTTTCGCCCCGAACTTCACGCCGTGGGTGTCCAACGATCAAGCGGCCGCGTCGAAGGGCGTGCTCGACAACTACCAGATGATCCTCTCGTCCCATATCCACCTCATGCAGGCGGTACAGATCCCGGGACAGCCGCCCAACCTGGTGGTCGGAAACGGGGGGACCATGCTGGATGCCAACACGTCCTATTCGATCCCGTCCTTCGGTCCGTTGGCGAAGAGCAACGGGCAAGCGATCGATCCCAACTTCCCCCCGTATCCGACCGCCAGCGCAATGTGGACGAAGGTGGTGTTCGGCTTCGGGCTCGCCACCGCGGCACAGCCGAGGAACTCGTGGAACTTCTCCATGCAGCTTCCCAGCGGGACAGTTTTCGGCACCTGCGCGCTCGCCAACCCCACCGGGACAGCCCCGAAACTCGGCTGCAAGTAGCTAGCAGGTCGCCATGATCGAACCGCCAAGCGATTGACTTGACCTACAGGTTGGGCACTGTTGCGTTGGCCGATAGCGCCGCCTGCGGGTTGAAGGCTCCGGACTGCACGACCATGCACATATTGCTTCCTGTGTCGTAGGTGTAGTTCTGGCCTTTGCTTCCTCTGCCACCACCCAGCAGGGTTCCGTCACCGCAGTTGTACATGTACATGCCGCCGGTGGGGCCGCCCACGGTGTACGTCTGAGTCCAGGTGTAGTCCTTCGGCGAATTGCTGCCACTCGCGAACTGCGTTCCCAATTCGAACTGGGCAACGCCTACGAGACCGAACAACCAGGTGCCCATGCTCGTCTGCGGGTCGCCATTGCATCCTGCGTTCGAGCTCCAGGCCGAGATCCAGCCAGTCTGTCCCGGAGCGACGGTGGCGTTGCCGTCACTCACGGTGGGGTACTCGGTTTCGGGGGTCGTGTGGTTGCCCGGGGTATCCCAATTGACGTTGTAGTACATGAAGGTGTTGGTGGCGCAGGAACCGTTGTTGTTGGCCAACCAGTTGACGGTGATCGGAGAGGATATCTGGTTAGTCACGAAGATGAGCAACCCGCCCTGGTTGTACATCCAACTGTCGGGCGCCGGCAGCGGGCCGATCGGGGTTGCCAGCGCCGGCGACAACTGGACGCCAGCCAACAGCAAGGCTGCGCCGGCGGCGGTAAGTGCCTTTCTCATTTTCTGGTCCTCTCACTGAGTTGGGCCCGCATTGGAGGGAACCGAGGTCGCGGCCGGCGAGGCCGTTCCCTTCGGCGGAGTGGTCGTCGGCAGGACTAGGTTCTTGTCATCGGGACTACCGCCGTTGCAGTACGCCGTAACGCCCGCAAGTCCCGCAGCAGCCGAGCACAGTTGCTGCTCCGAAATCGACTGCCAGGACGAGCCTGTGTTCTCCGCGAAGAAGCGCTGCTGCTGGCCTCCGCTACTGACGATTCCGGCAACGTAAGCCGTTCCCGACTTCGACACCTGACAACGGGATGACGTGATCGCCTGCGACGGCTGAAGCACCGTACGCACCGCACCCACCTGACAGCGGACATCCAGAGACACCGATGGGGCCGGCGACGACGTTGCGCTTCCCCCTGAGGCACTCCCCCCAGACGAAGTACCCGCACCACCACAGGCTGCCAAGGTGGTGATCCCGAGTACGACCACCCCCGCGGTGCCAACGAGTTTCAGTGTCCTCGCCATCAGAGGCGCCTTCGCCGGAATACCAGTTGCCATGACACCCTCCGCAGCTCCCTAGCGACCTCCTCCACGGTAGCTGCGGCCCGAAGCACCGCGCAATCGAACTGTGGGATCCCACAGGCATCTGAGGTGACTGCGCATCAGTCCAACGAGATCACCCGTGGCGTGTGCGGTGATGCATCGTCTTTCGGGCGCTGGGCGCAGACGTCGACGAAGCCGTGCGGAACTAGCGAAGACTGGTCGCGTCGATCTCGAACCGTTCCTTTGTGAGTGCCTGCCGGTGGGTGTTCTGAAATGATGTTCATGAGATCCGCCTAGATGAGAACGCCGGTGACAGATGAGCAGCCCGAGCAAGGAAACGCGCGATGTTGGGTTGCTCTCCACCGGACGTGTCGATGCATTCTCCGATGGCGTCTTCGCCATCGCGATCACGGTCCTGGTGTTGGAGCTCAAGATCCCGGAGGGTGGCGATCTACCCCGGGAACTGGCCAGCGCTTGGCCGAGTTACCTCGGCTATTTCGTGAGTTTCGCGTTCATCGGCGCCGTTTGGATGGCGCATTCGACGTTGTCGAAGTTCCTCAAGGCCGTCGATCAGGTCTTCCTCGGACTCAACCTCATCCTGTTGCTCCTGGTATCCCTGTTGCCGTTCACCAGCGGCCTCATGGCCAGCAACTTGACGGACAGTGGGGAGCGGCTGGCCGTCGCCATCTTCGGACTCAATCTGACATTGGCCTCCGGCATGGTCAACGTGCTCGTCCGCTACGCCTCCCGAACACCCGGGCTGTCCGACCGGGTTGGCGACCAGGAGATGAAGGCCTTTGCCCGACAGCGTCGCTTGGCGATCGCGGTGCAGGCCATCGCAACGGTCCTTGCCCTCGTCGCGCCCTACGTGGCTGTCGCGTGTTACCTGGTGGTCACACTGCTCGCTCTGCTGAGCCCCGTCGCTCGGGCGTGGTCGAAACGACGAGAAGTCGCGACCTGACGACCATCGTCATCTGACCGCCGCCAGAGCCGGGTGAGTCCGCACCACGGCGCAGCTGAAGCGTTCGGCGTCACGATGAGGGCCATCTTCACCCCGCCGGTCGCCAACCGTTCCACGAGAGGATCAGTCGGTCTCGCGATCGCACGCCTTAGTCTGTGAAAGGCAGGCAGGAGGCTCGAGGTGCGCACAGCAGACGACCGGTTGACACGCCAGCAATGGCGCATCGTGATCGGGGTCTGCATCGCGGCAGGCGCCGCGTACCTGCAGCCAGCCACCTTCAACTACATCGTCACTCCGATGTTGGTGGACCTCGACGGCGAGTCCCACAGTGCCGTGCTGCGCGAGGTCCCCAGCATCGCCACCTTGTTGGCTATCTTCCTCGCGGCTGCCGCCGCCAGTCGGCTCGGCGAACGGCGCGCCGTCAGCGGCGGGGCCATCCTCGTGCTGGTCGGGTCGGTACTCGTCGCCGCCGCGCCCACACTTGTGGTGGTGGTACTGGGACTGGTGGTCCAGTCCGTCGGAGCGACCGTGCTGGTGGTCGTCCCGCTCGGGGTGATCGGTGCAGCGGTGAGTCGAGACGGACCCAGGGCGACGGCGTTCGCGGTGTTCTCGATGGTCAGTCCGTTGGCCTTCGTCGTACTTCCGGTGTTGACGTCGGCACTGATGCTGAAACTGTCGTGGCGGGTGGTCGCGGTCATCTGGGTACTCGGCGCAGTCGCGGCACTTATCGCGGGGCGACGGGTACTTGCTCCCGCTCGACCCGAGGACCGCGTGCGCTCTGAACTGCTCACCCCGACCCTGGCCGGGGTGGTGTGCGTGGGGGTCGTGCAAGCGTTCTCCCACGGATTCTCCGAGGGACCGACCTCGGTCCGGACCTGGGTCGCCCTGGTGGTCGCCGCAGTGGCCTTGGTGGGATTGGTTGTAGCGGTGCGGCACATCTCGCGGCCGACGTTGGACGTCGACGTACTGCGCAAAGGCGGCGTGGTCGTGCTGCTCGTCGTGATCGCTCTCTGGGGGTTCACCCAGCTCTGGTACTACATGACGCTGGCCTACGAGTATGTGTTCGGACTCAGCGTCTTCGTGACCGCCCTGCTGATGGTCCCCGCACAGTTGTGCGCGGCGGTCGGCGCCCGTTCAGGCGGATGGATCGTCACCCGGATCGGGATCACGGCGGCCGGCGTGTGGTTGCTCGTGGTGACCGGGGTGTCCCTGGTCATGAGTGTCTGGATAAAGACGGACTCGCCATTATGGTGGCCGGTCCTGGTGACGTGTCTGTACAGCTACGCCGCCGTCGCGGCCGGTGTTCCGATGACGAAGTCGCTGATGGACTCGGCCAGTGCCGGTCAGGAGGGCGGCGCGTCGGCATACCGGCAGGCCGGGATCAGCGTCGGGTCGGCCATCGGAATCGCGATCATCTCGGCTCTCGTGCTTTCGGTGTTCACACGTTCGCTGCAGGTTCAACTCGACGACGCCGGAATGGAGTCCGCCCAGTCGAACCAGGTCGCGTCGGCGTTGCGCACGGGGGCCAGCGAGTCAGCTGTGTCGACGCAGTACGCCGTTCCCCTGCAACAGGTGCAGACCATTGACGATGCGCAGAAGCATGCCTACCTGGACGGCATGGCTTCGCACGGCTGGGCTGGCGCCCTGCTGAGCTTCGCCACGGCCGGATTGTTCGTCGTGAGTCGGCGGCAGGGTCTGCGAGGACTGAAAGGATGAACCCGTCGACGAACCTGCCACAAATCTGCCCGCGGAAGCTCGGGCTTCATGGGCGCGCCCAGTCCCTTACGCTCGGGGAGGCCCAGCAATCGTGCAGAACTTGGAAGGAAGCGAACCTCACAGATGTCGCTCACCATCATCAAGGCCAGCAGAATCATCACGATGGACCCAGACCATCCTGTCGCCGAGGCAGTGGCGGTTGACGACACCACTGGCCGGATAGTGGCTGTGGGAACCCTCGCCCAGTGCCAGGGGGCAGATTCGGGCGCGACGCTCACCGACCTTGGGAATCATGTGCTGCTGCCGGGATTCATCGACGCGCACAATCATCCCTTCCTTTCAGGGCTGATGACCCAGGCGCCCGCCAAATGGATCGCGCCGTACGTCGGCTACCCGACCTTCGCCGATGTGGAGGCCGAATTCAAGAAGTCTGATGAGGAGGCGAAGCCAGGCCAAGCCCTGCTCTTCAACGGCCTCGACCGCATGCTGCAGGGCGCTCCGGTGCTGAACTTGACCAGTCTCGACAAGTACTTCCCGGACCGGCCGGCTATTGTGCTCGACAACTCCGGGCACGAGGTCTACTTCAACTCACAGATCGTCAAGTTGCTGGGATGGCGCGACGCCAAGCCGCCGGCGGATCCCACCGGCGCACGGTACGGGCGCAACGAAGATGGCACCTCCAACGGGCTGGCCTACGAGACCGCCGCGGTGGCTGATGTGCTTGTCCCGGTCTTGGAACGCGTCATCGAGAACCCGCTGGACTCGGCCGCACGCTGGTACTGCCTCATGGCCTCATTCGGCATCACAGCATCGTCGGATCATGCGTATGCGACGAAGTTGCTGACCGGCTACCAGGCGCTGGCCGGGATGCCGGATTGCCCGCTACGAGTCACGTTCTACCACGTGGCCACGGCACCGGATTGCCATGAACCATTGCCGTCCGACGTCCCTTCGGATTTCCTCTCCAAGGCAGGCATCAAGTTGTGGGCTGATGGCTCCCCGTGGGTCGGCACGATCGCCACGTCCTTGCCCTATCTGGACACACCAACAACACGCACCGCCCAAATCAAGCCTGGTGCGACCTACGACTCAATGCTCAACTACACGCGCGGTCAGTTCGACGACATGCTGACCAAGAGTGCTGCCGAGGGGTTGCAGGTCAGCGTCCACGTGAACGGCGATGTCGGAATCGACTTGGTCCTGGATGGCTACGAGCGGGCGCTGTCGAGGATGCACCTGCTGGGCACGGACCACCGTTGGCGGATCGAGCATCTTGGAAGTGCCCGCGGCGATCAGTTGCATCGGGCCGCGGCGCTCGGCGTCTCGATGTCGCTGGGACAGTTCCAGTTCATCTACTGGGGCGACCTGCTCGATGGTCAGATCTTCGACTCTGCGGAAGGTTCGAAGTGGATACGCGCAGGGGACGCCGTCAAGTCCGGCGGTCGCTTCTCCTTCCACAACGACGGCCTCGTGAGTCCCCCCAACGTATTGCTCAACTTCCAGACGGCCGTCACGCGGCGCACGCCGTCGGGCACCCTGCACGGCCCCGACCAGGCGATCAGTCTGGACGATGCCATCAAGGCGCAGACAATCCATGCGGCCTACATGCTGGGGCGGGACAAGGACATCGGCTCAATCTCCATCGGGAAGTTGGCGGACTTCGTGCAACTCTCCGCCGATCCCTATGACGTTGATCCAGGCACCCTGGCCACGTCTGTGAAGGTCGAGGCCACCTGGCTGGCCGGCCGCAAGGTCAATCCCGCCGGATTCCTCACACAGGTGGCCGCCCTGGACCAGAGCGAGCATCGCGGAGTGGCCGCCCACCATGCGGCCACTGCACATCGTTGCTGACGCTAGCGAAGGCCGACAGCGAGCGGTGTCGGGTTGGGCACGCCGAGGCCGGTGACAGGGTCGTACCCGGCGTGCGCCGAGAAACCCCCGCCCACACGGGGAACCCCGTTGTTGCCGGCCACAACGTCGAAGAAGGAACCTCCGCCCATGCGGGCGATCCGGTACAACTCCGGGTTCACGAATCCGATTCGTCCTGATCCGCGCCTACCGTTGACAGCATTGATCGCCGCCAACTCCGCAGCGATCAGCGGGGCGGACGCCGATGTACCGCTTTCGCGGGACCAGATCGACTGCCGCCCGACTCGTACCACCACCGGCCACCCCGGCAATCGCGAAGCGTGCGCTGAGATGTCGGGTACGCCTCTGCCGGTTCCCGGCGCCAGTCCGAACGCTCGTTGCCACGACGGGCGCGGGTAGTTGGACGCGAACCCGCCTCCGGTTGCACCCCCAGCCTGGGCGGCAGACAGCCACGGGAAGTCGTTCCAGGCAACCTCCCCCACGCGGTTGTTGGCCAGGTTCACCGACAAGCGCGTGCCGCCCACGCCCAGGATGCTAGGCGAGGATGCAGGCCACTGCACCGTGGGCTTGCGACCTGCGCACGGGTAGGCTCCGCCATCGCCGGAAGCCGCGATCATCGTCGTCCCGATCAGACCTAGACGCGTTGATAGGGCATCGAACAGCGAGGTCCTGACGCCCGACGTAAGGCAGTAGGCATAGGACAGGGAAACCAACGAGGGGCGCGCCGGGTCGGCCGCGACGGCGGCCAACGCCAGGAACCAGACGTCCTGGTCGGTCCAAACCTGATAGTTGACCAGGCTGGCACGAGGCAGGAACCCGCGGATCACCTGGGAGTCCAGCGAGGGTTCATGAAACCCGGAGTAGATCAGCGGGGCGGGCGTCGTCTGCCCGCTTCCGAGCACGATCCTGGTGTCCCGACGCGGCCATCCCCAGCAGGCCTCGGCTGCCCGAGTACTGGGCTCGCTGATGCCCTCACCGGGGGTGATGATGCCCACGTTGATGCCCTCGCCGTCACGGGCCGCTCGGCGAATGGGAAGGAATCCGTAGGCATGCACCACCTGATCGAAGGAGTAGGTCCCGCGCCAACTCTCCAGATTCTGCGCTTGGCGACACGTGCCGACCCAGGTCCCATCGTTGCGGGGAGGCCTCAGGTCGCCGCGCAACCCCCGTGCCGACGGCAATGCCCGGGACGTCGAGTACTCCCACACCAACTCGCCGGAATTGAGGAACGCCAGCAGTGAGACCGGAAGCTTGGGACTGGCCGACTTCCAGGTGATCAGGGTTCCCGGGATGTCGAACGTCGTGTCGTGCGCGATGGCCATGAGTGGCAGACCGAAATCCGACTCCCAGAGGTGCGCTGGTCCGGTGACCTGCGCGAAGCTCATGGTGGCGTCGAAAGTCGTCGTGAAACCTCGATTGGAGAACCACTGCCGAACGGCCTCCTGGTTGGCCGACGGCGCCCCGAAGGTGCTTGCGACTTGGGTGGGAGTCAACCAGCGACGAAACCCGGCATCGCCACGGGTGGCGAGTTGGACCAAGCGACGGCTGGCGGCGGCGTCGGGGCGCTTCATCCCGAAGTAGAACGTCACTGGCCAGTTCTTCCACGCCGGTTGAGCAGTTGCCGCGGGCGCGGCCGGCGTGGTTTGTGTAACCGGCTGGGCCGCTAAGGCCTGGGTCGAGCTGGTCGCCGCGACGACACAGGCCAGGGCCGTCGCCCCGACGAGTCCGCGGTGGAGCCTGCGTCTCGGCACGTTTCGAGCATAGCCCCGCTAGGTCGCTACAACCGCGCCCTCGGTTGACATCAGGCTGATACAGGACAGGACAAACCGATCACGACAGCTTCGGCGACGTCAGGTCTGCTCCGCGGGCAGGGCCGTCAACACCCCAATCAGACCCCTCTTGGCTCGATAGCCCACCACCTGGAGCATGAGTGCGAGAAGGGGATCGACAACCTTGCGGACACCTTTGGCGCGCAGATCCGCGTCGTAGGTCACGTCGGTACCACCGCCGCCGTGAGGTCCGAAACTGATGACGTCATACGACACGAGGTCGGCAGTCTCGGCGCGCAACGCCACGTGACCCGAGGCGTTCGGACCAACGGGCGGGGAGGCTTCAACGATCTCGTAGTCCAGCACTAGGTCGCGGATTGGCATTCCGAGGACAAGGCGGTAGCGCGCCCCGATCTGACCGGCCTGTCCGGCGATGAGGCCGGCCTCGGTGACCGATGGATCCCAGTCGACGATTGAGGAGAAATCCGCCATGTAGCGGTACGCCTCAGTTGGGGAGGCGGGTGAAAACACCGTTGTTCGGTACCGAGCCACACCACGATTATGGATCGCGGTGCCGGATCGCGCACGTGCGAGGCCGGTCGATTTGGCAGTGGCCGCCGTCAAGGTGGTGGAGGGGCGGTGCTCACATCTCGTCGTCGCGATGCCCGGCTTGTCGATGAGACGGTCCATCTACGGATGTGTGAGCAGGATCAGATGCGACCCGAGGGCCTTGTCTGACACCATCGGGACCAGCAGGTAATCCATGCCCAGCCTGGGTCACACCCGTGACCCTGGGCACGGTGACGCGCACCACCGCAAGGGAGATCCGAGATGACGCGTGTTCGGATCGATCTGTTCACCTCGTTGGACGGCCGTACCTCGACCGGGCCGACTCCGGACAACCCGATGGGTGACGACTGGGGGCGCCTGACGGAGGCCTACAGCGCGACCCGCACGTTCCACGAGCGGGTCCTAGGCGACACCAGCGGCGCAGGCACCACGGGCCTCGACGACGCCTACGCTGCGGCACAGTCCCAGGGTGTCGGCGCGGAAATCATGGGTGCTGCCATGTTCGGCTTGCATTCGTTCCCTGACGATCCGGACTGGCAGGGGTGGTGGGGCGACGAGCCGCCGTTTGGAACCCCTGTCTATGTCCTCACCCACACGGCGCCGCGCCCGTCGATCCCCATGCGGGGCGGTACAACGTTCCACTTCCGCACAGGCGCCGCCGAAGACATCTTGGCCGAGGCCAGCGAGGCTGCCGGAGGCCTGGATGTGCACGTCGGCGGTGGCATCCGCACAGCGAGCGAATTCTTGCGCGCGGGCCTGGTCGACCAGTTGCACCTGATGGTCGCGCCGATCCTGCTGGGCCGCGGCCATCGGCTGTGGGACGACCTTGTCGGCCTTGACCTCACCGACAACGTGGCGACCGAAGTCGCCGACAGCGGCACCCTCCACATCACTTTCACTCGCTAGTACACGCCCGCCCCTCCCGCGTCGAGCCCACCCGGGTCCGCCCGATGCATCCGAGGTGGCCGCATCTCGGCACTTTCTGCTGGCCTGCCAGTTCCGGATTGTTCCCGGTCAGATGGCGGGACTAGGGCAGGCAGCCCGCAGCGCACCACGGGATATCTGAGGAGGCTTCGGGTTGGCACGGGTTCTGCCAGACTCTGCCTCATGCGTCTTGCTCCCAAGCCCCTCATCGGCATTCTGGTGTTCCTCGGCTACCTCGCGGTGTTCTATGCGGTCTGGATCATCAACGGGATCGAGTACACCCGCATCTCGGAGTCATCGGAAACGATCCTGAAGTGGATCGTGGCGCCCTTGGCCGCAGGGGCTGTGTATCTCATAGTCGTTGTATCCGCCCTCGGCTGGTGGCGCCCCTCACTCTTTGAAGTGGAGAGAGCCGGTCCGCGGTGGTTGATGATCGGTCCGATCGTGATGCTGTTGTTCGCGATCGCGGGCCTGGCCACCAGCAACAAATCCGCAGTGACGATGTCGATGTTCTGGCTCGCCCTGCTGGGCAGCCTGCTGGTCGGGTTCTGCGAGGAACTGGCCACCCGCGGTGCGTTACTGGTGGGCCTGCGCGGCACCCTGACTGAACCCAGGGTCTGGTTCCTATCCACACTGCTGTTCGGATTGCTGCACCTGCCCAACTGGATCTTCGGTGCAGGTCCCGGCGCCGCATTCCAGGTGGTACTCGCCTTCGGCGGCGGAACCATTCTCTACCTGACCCGGCGCCTGACCGGTTCCCTGATCTTCGCAATGCTGCTGCACGGCATCTGGGACTTCGCCAGCTTCCTCGGAAAGCCCGCAGCCATCAGCACGGTCTTCCCCCTCATTACGCTGGTGCTCGCACTCGTGCTGGTCTTCATCCTCCTGCGTAAGGAGAAGGGGGTCCGACTACCGCAGGTCGGCATGCCGTCTCAGGTACCGCCGGGCATCGACTAGAAGACCCAGTGGGCGCTCGAGACCAGAGCCGATTAGGCCGCCGGGGGAGACAGGTCGGAACACCCGAGGGTGGTGGTGAACCCAGTCCTCGAATGGCTGAGGGCACTGCCAACTGCGAGGATTGACAGGCCTCGACCAAGAGGTCCACCTGGGCATTGAGCAGCCACGGATCCCCAGCGGGAGGTCCGGGACGGCCCTTCCGTCGGCTGGGTTCCGGAACTCGTGACGGCGTGATCAGACCACTAATGTGAGAATCAGAGCCAAGGGTCACCACGCCGAGGGAAGTCAACAGGACAACATCCGTGTTGCCGGGGCTCGAGCGAAGCGCGGGGCCGTCGGAAGGGAGCACTGTGATGGCGGGAATTGCGTCGGCTGCCTACACCGACCTGGCGTATTTGGGTGGCACCAGGGCGGTCGCGACGACGCCGATTGTCGGGCAGCCGACACAGGCGTACGCGGATGTCTACGTGCCCGGGGCGGAGGCGATCCGGGACGGCGAGATCCGGGTGACGGTCCTCGGCAGCGGCAATCCGCCGCCCACACGGGCTCAGGCCTCCGGCTCCATCCTGGTTGAGGTGGGCAACGCGGAGCGCGACATGTTCGTCTTCGATGTGGGCAGCGGTTCCCTGGCCAACTTCATGAGCCTGGGCTTACCCATCAACGCACTGGACAAGGTGTTCCTCACCCACCTTCATGCCGACCACACCGCGGACCTCATCACGCTGTTCGGCAGTTTCCGCAAGGCGGGCCGCCAGGGGCCGCTGCACGTGTGGGGCGGTGACGGATCCGAGCCGAGGTTCGGTACGAAGGTCGCCCTGGACGCTATCGAAGCCGCATGCGCGTGGGACACCGAGTCCACCCGCGGCTTCGCCTCCAACGAGTCCGAGGTGCTCGTCGGGACGGAGTTCGACGCGTCGGTCACTTCCGTCGTCCACGAGCAGAACGGCGTGACCATCACCGCCTTCCCGGTGATCCACGCCCTGCATGGAGCAGTCGGCTACCGTGTCGATTTCGCCGGTGTGAGCATGGTCTTCTCCGGCGACACCCATCCGTGCTGGCCGCTGGTCCACGCCGCGCAGGGCACGG
>CAYMPK010000031.1:0-16979 GCA_964392145.1 uncultured Actinomycetes bacterium
AGAGGCACACGGTTTAGGTCCGTGCCAGTGCGAGTTCGATTCTCGTCGGCCCCACGAGCATCATCATTCACGCTGCCCGTCGGTGGCCTACCCGTCGGCGCCGCCCCCCGGCTGGCGCCCTCAGAGTGCGGCGGCCAGTTCCCGGAAGGCGCGCCCGCGGTGGCTAATGGCGTCCTTGTCCGCGGGTGCCATCTCGGCCGTGGTGACGCCATAGCCGTCCGGCACGAATATCGGGTCGTAACCGAACCCATTGGTGCCGCGACGTTCCCGAAGTAGATGCCCAACGACTCGACCCTCGACCACCACTTCATGCCCCGGAACCGCCGGGTCCACGAATGCCGCGGCGCACACGAACGCCGCCCCTCGCCGTTCATCGGGCACGTCCGCCACCTGTGCGAGCACCAGTTGCAGGTTGGCGTCGTCACGGCTCTTCCCCGAGTCGGCAGTGCCCGACCAGCGGGCAGACAGCACACCCGGCATGCCGTTGAGTGCGTCAACGCAGAGTCCGCTGTCGTCGGCAATGGCCGGCAGTCCACAAACCGTGGCCACGGCGGTGGCTTTCAACAGCGCATTCTCTCGAAAGGTCGAACCGGTCTCTGGCACTTCCGGGATCTCGACCCCGGTTCGGTCCTCGGCTCCAGCGATGCTGAGAAGCGTGATGTCCGCCCCGGCCGCGGCCAGGATGCGACGCAGCTCCGCGACCTTGCCGCCATTGCGCGACGCCAGCACAACCAACCGGGATCCGGAGGATTGCGGCTGTGCCGGAATCGAGGCTGTCATGCGCCCATCGAATCACCCGGGGCGCCGGCTGAGCCCGGCTCGGCCAGCGCCAGGCGCTGAAGTTCGGTGAGAGTCTCGCAACCCCGCGTGGCCAGCTCGAGCAGCTCATCGAGCAGCTCTCTGCGGAACGGCTCACCCTCCGCGGTGCCCTGTACCTCGACGAAAGCGCCATCGCCGGTCATGACAACGTTCATGTCGGTGTCCGCTGCGACATCGTCGTCGTAGTGCAGGTCGAGGCGCGGTTCACCGTCGACGATGCCCACGCTCACCGCGCAGATGCTGGACTTCAGGCCGTCGCCGGTGATCCAGCCCCGCTCCTTGCCGAGCGCGATCGCATCGGCGAGCGCGAGGTACGCCCCCGTGATGGCCGCAGTCCTCGTTCCACCGTCGGCCTGCAGCACGTCGCAGTCGATGACGATCGTGTTCTCGCCCAGACCCTCGAAGTCCACGATGGCGCGCAATGACCGGCCGATCAGCCGGGAGATCTCCTGGGTCCGCCCACCGAGCTTGCCCTTCACCGACTCCCGGGTGTCACGGGTCGCAGTGGCCCGCGGCAGCATGGCGTACTCCCCGGTCACCCAGCCGAGCCCGGAGTCCTTGCGCCACCGCGGCACGCCTTGGGTCAGTGAGGCGACACAAAGCACCCGGGTGCGGCCGAACTCGACCAGGCAAGAACCCTCGGCCTGGTCCAGCCAGCCGCGGGTGAAACGAATCGGACGGAGTTCATCGGCGCCACGGCCGTCGCTGCGGGTCACGGAGCCAGCCTACGCGGCTGTCTGTGCGGCTTCCGTCGAGCGGGTGAGGACCGTCGACCAGTCGGTCGCGGTGACGCCCAGAAGGTCGCGGGTCTCCGAGTCATCCACGACGAACGGCGCCGCGAATTGATAGGAGACCTCGTCGAGTTCGCGCACCATCGGCACGAACACCCCGGCCACCTTCAACTGCCAACCGGGCATTGGAGCGACCTTCGGTGCAGCAACACCCGCCGCACCGGCCAGGTCGGTGAGCGCCTCGCGCTGGGTTCGCACCGCCGCCGACGGGGCGTGCCAGGCGCGGCCCCAGGCCTGCGGATTGTCTGCGGCCGAAACCAAGGTGGCCGCCATGTCCTCCGTGTAGGTCCAGGAATGCGGCATGTCCGGGTTGCCTATGACCTTCGCCTTCTTACCCGCCAGCACGGCAGGCAGGGCTCGCTCGATGTGGCTCTGGGCTCCGACGCCGACGTAATCGGACCCGCGGACCTCCACAGCTCTGATCCGGCCTGCCTCGTGCGCGTCCTGCGCCTCGTGCCACATCTGCGCCCGGACCTTGCCCTTCGTCCCCGTGGCAGCCAGCGGCAAGTCGGGCGTCATCACACCATCCACCGGGCCGTAGCCGTACAGGTTCGACGTGATCACCAGCACGGCCCCGGTCGCCTCGGCCGCTGCGAGCATTGACGAGGCCAACGGTGGCCAGTCGATGGCCCACCGGTGGTAGGGCGGGTTGGCGCAGTTGAAGAGCGCAGTTGCGCCGCGAGTGACTTCGGTGAGTGCTTCGGCGTCGGTCGCATCCAGGGCGACGCACTCGGCGCCCTCAGGTCCCGTGCCGGACCGCGTGACGACGACTGCGCGGTCCCCACGGGCGATGAGTTGGCGTGCGACGGCGCTGCCGATGGGACCGGCCCCGACGATGACGTAGCGGTTCATGACTTCTCCCTGTTCGGGGTGGCTACTTCGTATTGAGCGAGCATTGCTCGCGATTTTGAGCGGTGCTCTCGTTTGTATCCTGCAGTACATCCAGAGCAAAGTCAAGAGCACCGCTCACAATTGCGTCTCCTGCTCGCGAAATTGCGGAATGGATGCAACCATAGGCACATGACTCCGGCCCACGCGCAGCCACCAGAGGTGTCATCAGCAGGCGCGACGACACAGGAGGCGGCACATCGACCCCGCAATCTCACGGCTCGGATGAGGGCGAGGCTCGAGATCACCTCGGAGATACTCGAGTCGGCGCGCCGGCAACTCGCCCGGGAGGGCGCATCTGGGCTCTCGCTGCGGGCGATCGCACGTGACTTGGACATGGCTTCATCAGCCATCTACCGCTACTTCCCGAGCCGGGATGACCTGCTCACGGCGCTGATCGTCGCGGCCTACGACTCCGTCGGCGACGTGGCGGATCAAGCCCTGGCCGGGTCGGTCGGTTCCGGAGATGCGCCTGCTGATTCCTTCCGGGCCGTGTGGCGCGCGGTCCGGCGATGGGCCCACGACCACCGCCACGAATATGCCCTGATCTTCGGATCCCCGGTGCCCGGGTACCAGGCACCGCAGGCCACGATCGGGGCCGCTTCCCGACTTCCGGAGGTCCTGCTGACGATCCTGGTCGCGGCCAAGCCGACTCCACCACCGGGACCAGGTGGGCACGGCGGCTCCCTGGCGGCCGCTGTCGCACCCCTACGCGGCAAGCTGCCAACACACCTTCTCAGCGACCAGGCACTGCTTCGAGCGCTGACGAGTTGGTCGGCACTCTTCGGTGCCATCTCGTTCGAACTATTCGGTCACACGCACAACGTGATCGACGATGACCCTGCGGTGCGGGACTCATACTTCGATGCGCAAATCGATCTGATGCTGTCGATGATCGGAATCACCGAATGAGGAAGGACGGTCTCGACCGACTCGGGTCAGATCTCTATCGACATGCCACCTTCGGCCAGTCGGACATCACCGTTGAAATGTGCGGCTTCGGCCAGGGCGCCTGAATTGTCGAGACAGGCCACCAGGTGGGTCAGCACGAGCGAACCCACACCAGCTGTGTTGGCGACAGTCGCGGCATCGTGCGCGCTCATGTGAAGGTGCTCAGGATTGCGCTCGGCGTGGATGAACGAGGCTTCGAACAGCGCCAGATCGGCTCCTCGGGCGGCTTCGACGAGCCCTTCACACACCGCGGTGTCGCCTGAGTAGACCAGCGTCGAACCCCCCGCTTCCACCCGCAAGGCGTAGGCCTCGACGGGATGGTCGACGCCGATCGCGGTCACCACGAAGGGCCCGACGTGGAACGACCCCTGCGGGTACGGCGCGAAGTCGAAAACGGCCGCCATCCCGTCGGCGTCGGGAGCTCCATACGCCGCGGTGACCCGCGCCCCGGTTTGCTGCGGACCGTAGATCGGGATGCGCCGACCAGGCCCCCGAGGATGGTAGGTCTGCATCACGAAGAACGGGCACATGTCCGCGAAGTGGTCCGGGTGCAGGTGGGAGAGCATCACCGCATCGATCGTTCCCGGGTCGACGTATCGCTGCAGCGGACCGAAGGAGCCGCTCCCGAGATCCAGCAGTATCCGCACTCCGTCGTGCTCCAACAGGTAGCAGGAGGCAGAGGAATCGGTGCTGGGGAAGGAGCCAGCGCAACCCACGATCGTGAGCTTCACGCCATCACCGACGCAGCATGCTCGACCTCGCTGACCTCGGGACCGAGGAAGCGGCGACCCAGTTCGCGGAACGGTGCCGGATCGCCGGTCGCCAGGAATCTGTGGCTCGGAGTCGAACCCAGCGGATTCATCAACTCCTGTTGGGCCAGGACGCGATAGACGTCCTTGGCCGTCTCCTCCGCGCTGGAGACCAGTGTCACCCCGTTGCCGACAACGTAGGAGATCACCCCGGTGAGCAAGGGGTAGTGGGTGCAGCCCAGAACCAAGGTGTCGACCCCAGCCGCGATCACCGGGTCGAGGTACCCGTGGGCGACCGCCAGCAACTCGGGTCCCGAGGTGATACCCGACTCGACGAAGTCGACGAACTGCGGGCACGGTTGCGATACCAGCGTGAGCTGTGGGGCGGCCGCGAACGCATCGTCGTAGGCGCCGCTGGTCACCGTCGCCTGGGTGCCGATGACGCCCACATGACGGTTTCGGGTGGCCTGCACAGCACGTCGGACCGCCGGCTGGATCACTTCGACCACCGGGACCGAATAGCGCTCGCGAGCGTCACGAAGAACGGCGGCACTCGCCGAGTTGCACGCGATCACCAGGAGTTTGACGCCCTCATCGACCATGTGGTCCATGACATCGAGGGCATTGGCGCGCACCTGTGCCAGCGGCAGGGGTCCGTACGGTCCGCGGGCGGTGTCCCCCACGTAGTAGATCGACTCGTCTGGCAACTGGTCCAAAACGGCGCGGGCAACCGTCAAGCCGCCCACACCAGAGTCGAAAATGCCGATCGGCGAATCCACCACGTGACAAGGATAGGCTGCCGACCGCGTTCTGATCGATGCCTCTCCGCGGTGAGCCTGGTCACTTGGACGCCCGCCCACAGTCGGAGGAACATCAGGCCCAGACCTGGCCCTCCAGTCTGGCCTCAGCCTCGTCGAGGTCCCCGAGGTAGGCGCCGGTGGACAGGTACTTCCAACCGCCATCGCAGACGACGAGGGCGATGTCAGCCTGCTCACCCTGTTCCTGGGCCCGTTGCGCAATGCCGAGGGCGGCGTGCAGGATCCCCCCGGTCGAGACGCCCGCGAGTATCCCCTCGGCGTCGATGAGTTGCCTCGTACGACGAATGGCATCTCGAGCGCTCACCGAGATTCGCCGGGTCAAGACATCGGGGTCGTACAACTCCGGCACGAAGCCCTCATCGATGTTGCGCAGGCCGTAAACGAGTTCGCCGTACCGCGGCTCAGCCGCGACGATCTCGATACCCGGCACCCGCTCGCGCAGGAACCGACCCGCCCCCATCAATGTACCGGTCGTACCCAACCCCGCCACGAAGTGCGTGATCGTGGGCAGGTCCGCCAGTAACTCCGGACCGGTGGTGGCGTAATGGGCGTCGGCATTCGCCCGATTGCCGTACTGGTAGAGCATCACCCAGTCGGGGTTCTCATCGGCAAGTATTCTCGCCACCCGTACCGCCTCGTTGGAACCACCGGGTCCGGGCGAGTAGATGATCTCGGCACCGAAGATCCGCAGCAACTCCGAACGCTCCGTCGAGGTGTTCTCCGGCAGGACACACACAAGGCGGTAGCCGCGGGTCCGAGCGATCATCGCCAGCGAGATCCCGGTGTTGCCGCTCGTCGGCTCCAGGATGGTTGCACCGGGCGTGAGCGTGCCGTCCCGCTCGGCGGCCTCGACCATAGCGATGGCCGCCCTGTCCTTCACCGAACCGGTCGGATTGCGATCCTCCAACTTCGCCCAGAGCCGCACATCGCTCGACGGCGACAGCGTGGGCAACCCCACCAAAGGTGTGTCACCGACGGAATCGACCAGCGAATCGAAACGCATGGGGATGGAAAGCGGCGATGCCGGCGGCGAAACTCAGCCGCCGGCCACGGCCGGCAGGATCGTGATGCTGTCGCCATCAGCCACCGGGGTGGCGAGTCCATCGAGGAAGCGGACATCCTCATCGTTGAGGTAGACGTTCACGAACCGACGCAGTCCCCGATCGTCAAGCAACCTGTCGCCGATACCGGGATGGTTGGCGTCCAAGTCCGCGACGACCTCCCCGATCGTCGCGCCCGATGCAGTGACGACCTTTGCGTCCGCGGTGTACTGACGCAGGATCGTTGGAACTCGTACCTCGATGGCCATGTGGGCGGTCTCCAATGTCTGACGGCATGAACGGGGTCCGATCGCGGCTGCCAGCCTACGGGATCAGTCCGGACCCACCACCGATACCTCTTCCTCCAGAACCTGTCCGTCGATGATCCGGAAGGAACGCAGTTCATAGGGCCCAGGCTGCGCGCCGGTCTCCCGGGTCGAAATCAAGACGTAGTGGGCGCCCGGGTCGGACGCGTACGCGATGTCCGTCCGTGACGGGTAGGCCTCGGTGGCGGTGTGGGAGTGGTAGATCACCACCGGCTCCTCATCGCGGTCGTCGAGGTCTCGGTAGAGCGCGAGCAGGTCATGTGAGTCGAACTCATAGAACGTCGGTGAACGAGCAGCGTTCAGCATCGGCACGAAGCGGGACGGGACACCGCTGCCCGCGGCACCGGCCAGGACCCCGCACGCTTCATCGGGGTGGTCGGCCCGGGCGTGGGCAACCATGGCATCCACCAGGTCGGAGGAGATCTGCAGCATCGGATCAGTCGCTCAACGCTCGCACGAGGGAATCCTGCAGCCAGGTGAGGAAGTCGTAGATCTGGAAACCGGCGTAACGCTGATCCTCCTGTGGCAAGCCGACGAGTTCCTCGTGGGAGGCCTCGTCCTCCAAGCCGAGCCGGACCGCCAAGCTGAGCCGAAGATCGTTCAACGCGGTCAGCCATGCCAGCGCTTCATCGCGAGTGATGGTGACTTTGTCTCCGCTGCGTTCCAGGCAGGCCAGGACGGTGGCGGCGTTCGCACTTTTCTGCTGGCGCAACGAGAGCTCGGTGAATCGACGGAAGTCCATGGCCGCCTGCTCATCGTCGGCGTACGCGTCGGGAAACAGTCGCTGGGTGACCGGGTCCCGTTCGCCCAGCATCTCCATCGATGCGACATCCACCGAGAGGTCCAGGTCCTCCAACCCCATCTCGACCGCGAACGGGTCGGCCTCCTTGGCCTCCGGGGCCGCCACGATTTCCATCAGTTCCCGGATCATGTTGGCCACGACGCCTCGCTCGACGGCATCCATCCGTACGACAAGTCGACCCGACATGGTCCGGCGGAAGGCCTCAGCCATGCTCGGCCCCCGCCCCGGGCAGTTCCCGGATCATCCGCGGGCCCCGTCGTTCTTGACCGTCGCCCACAACCCGAACGAATGCATCGCGCTGGCATCGCGTTCCATCTCGTCCCGGCCGCCGCTGGAGACAACCGCCTTGCCGTCGTTGTGAACCTGCAGCATCAGGGCCTCGGCCTTTTCCTGCGAGTACTTGAAGTACTGCCGGAAGACGAACACGACGTAGGACATCAGGTTCACCGGATCGTTCCAGACAATCGTGACCCAGGGTCCATCGACCTCGGTTCGCTCCTCAGACTCGAGGATCTGCTCGGGCACGGGCAAGGCGGTCACAGGCCCATGGTGGCACGTTTCACTGTCCCGCGGCTCCCGACGTCCTTCGGTCCAGGTGTCGGAAGTCCTGAGATCAACGAGGTAGGTACGTGACCGTGTGTGCGCCGGTCACCCGGGAGGTGTGTCCCGGACCAGCCGGCACAGCAATCCTGAAGTCGCCTGAACGGTTCAGCAGGATGTTGAAGACGACACTGCCCCGGGGTCCGGTCGGCGAGGTCTTCACAGTCGCCCAATGGGGGGACCCAGCCGCCTTGAACTGCAGCGTCACGGGGCTGGCGGCCAACGGGCGACCACCGGCGCGAACCACCGCGACGAACCTGGCCGGCACCCCTCGCTTGGCCGTCCGGGGGGCCGCGAAACTGATGACTGGTTGGTAGATCGGGGTTCGAGCCCAGGCCTGTTTTCGCAGATCGGCCCACTGCCCCTGATCCTCACCGCCGACCGTCCACAGGGCTATCCCGGCAACGCCCTTCGCGAGCAGCGCCCGGGTCCGCTCGGCAACCGTCAGGGCGTCCGCACCCCAAACCTCGCGCAGGATGGAACACGTGCGCCCGCCCGCGGAGTAGCGCTTCGCGTACTGGAATGTGATCTCACGCGAGGTCGCAGTGCGACGCGGCGTCGCGCCCACGGCGGCTGCATAGGCGAGGGTGTCCCTCGCGGACACTTCCTTCTTCTTGGTGGAGTACCCCGCAGGGCAATCCGCAAGGCTTCCCCTGGTGCCGTTGGCACGTGTGACCACGGGGTTGCCGTTGCTGTCGCGCACCACCCAGTCGCGTCCGTAGGTGGGCACTCCCATGAAGAGCTTGCTGCGCGGGATGTACTTCAACGCAGCATCGGTCTGGCTGAGAACCCAGGGCAAAGGTGCGATCGGACCGGGCGAATCGAACGAGTAGTCGTACGTCATCACCCGGGCTCGATCCAGGTACCTGCCCATGGCCGCGAAGTCGTAGACCCAATAGTCGGTGGTCGGTAGCGCCGCGGTGAGCAACTTGCCGCGTGCGTGCAGCGCCCCGGACAGTTCTGCCACGAAGGCCGCCCACCGACCCCGGGTCGTGGTCCAACTGCTCTGCGAGTCCGCGTATGCGAACTGCTCGTAGTCAAGATCGATGCCGTCGTAGCCATTGGCCATCACCAGCGACACTATCTGCAGCGCGTGCCGGGATCGGCCGGCCGGCGTTGACAGCGCGTTGGACATCCAGCCCTTGCCGGTTCCGTCGGTGATCGAGGGAATGATCGGCTTTCCCGACCTGCGCAGCACCGCCAACCGGGAGGCGCGCTCGGCAGCGCCCAGATGGTTGACCATCACGACCTGCCCAGGATTCGCCCCACGCTCGGTGTCGTGCCAGAAGGGACTCACGTCTGCGAAGAGGTCCGCGTTGGCCGCGAAACTGCTGATGCTCGCGTCCGAGGTCCAGTAGGGCAACCATCCGGTTGCAATGGGCCTCGGCGTGGTGGCCGCCTGCGCCGGCGCCGCCAGTGCCGTGGCGACCAGCCCCAGTGACGCCAGGGCGACGCTTCCTCCCACCACGAGGCGCCGACGACGTCCGGTGGCGGCAACAACAGGCGTCTCCTGCCCTGCATGGATGTCGGTCATACCCCAATCGTCTCACGAGCGGCCCGGGCACGGACCGGGCCGATCACCAGAATCACCCCTCGCTCACGACCGGAGCTGTTCCGCGACCACGCGGGCCGCCTCCCGCAATGCCGGTCCCAGAACACCGGGGTCGGGTTCGTTGAGAGTGAGAACGCCTACGGCGGCGTCCAGTCCCGGCACTTCACGGATCGGGACCGCCACGTCGTAGCCACCTTCCAGGGCCAGCACGTAGGCGGGGGCCTCGCGGGGCGCCCCGGCAGTCCTGGACGACCTGGTGTCGGCGAGCAATGCACTGCCGGTCGCGCGCCTCGTCAACGGGGCGCGCGCTCCCACCCTCGGGCCCAGGTACCAGTCGGTCGTCGTGGGTTCAACCGCCACCACGACGATCACGTCCTCACCCTCGACCAGGCTGAGGTGGGCGGTGGCACCGAGGGAGTCCGCGAGTTGCGCCAGCACCGGACCGGCGGCTGCTCGAAGGAGCGGCTGCACCCCACGGCTGAGCCCCACCGCGGCCATCCCGAGCAGGTAGCGCCCATCCGCGGTGCGCCGGACGTAGCGGTTGATCTCGAGGGTTGCCAGCAGTCGGTAAACGACCGTGCGCCCGAGTTCCAGCTGGCTTGCCAACTCGGCAACGGAAAGGCCGTCCGGAGAGTCCGCAAGAACGCCCAACAACCGCAATCCGCGGTCCAGCGTCTGGGATGTCTCCGGACGGCCTGTCACGTCCAGTCCGACCGACCGTCGCCGGTCAGGCGCCAGCCGCGCTCTTGACCTTGAACGACCAGAAGATCTCGATGAATCCGAGGATGATCAGCCAGATGCCCGCGATGAGGGCCAGCGTGACCAAAGAAGCCAGCGGCACCGCCAGGACGATGATCCCAGCAATGATGCCCAGGATTCCGCCGAAGATCAGGAGCCCACGGCCGGACACACCCTTGGACTGGAGGCCGACGATCAGTTGCCAGATGCCGCGGAACAAGAACGAGAAGCCGATGAACAGACTCAGGATGTAGACCCCGTTGGCGATACCACCGCGGAAGCACAGGATTCCCAACACGATGCTGATGACGCCTACGATCACCGCCAGCACCCGCTGTCCGGTGTCCAGTTCCTTGTTGAATCCCTGGACCAACTGAACGATGCCGCTGACTATCAACCAGACACCGAAGAACACCGCGACGACCACGATGGTGGCGCCGGGCCAGACCAGGAACAGAATTCCCACGATGATGCTGAGGATGCCGAGGACGAGCACCACCCACCAGCTCTTGCCGACGGTGTGAAGTACGTCTGCCTCGTCGATCTCGGTCGCTGGATCTTGTCGAAGATCACTCACGTGTTCTTGCCTCTCGCGTTCGGGCGCGGGTTACACCGGGGCCGGCAGCGCGCCGTACGAGACCTGAGTATAGAAGTCTTGACGTTCCTGCGATGCAGATCGACCCGCGTGGCGCGACGTCAAACACGACCGACGGCGCGCCCCCGCAGATAGGCAATCCGCCTGGTGAGTTGCTCGACCGAGGCCTGCCCGGCCGGCGGGCCTCCGCAGGTTCGACGCGCGTCGGCATGAACGGATGCCACCGACACTCCGAGTTGCCCAGCGAGCGCCCGGGCACAGGCCGTGAGCTCGGCGCGCAACCGCTTCAGCTCATCCGATCTGGTCCGGGTCTGGCTTGGCGTCGCGGATCGGGCGGCCTCCGAACGTCGTCGCGAACGCAGTAGTTCCGCCACCTGATCCGCGTCCAGCAGACCGGGGATGCCCAGGAAGTCGTGGTCCTCATCGGACTGCGGACGTAGCTCAGGGTTGAATTCACCGCCGTCGAAGAGCACCCGGTCGAAGGTCGCCTCGCTGGAGAGGGCCTGGAAACCCGACAACTCGTCCTCACCGGGCTCGGTTCGGGTGACCAGTTCCGCCACCCACTCGTCATCGTCGCTGCGGCGCAACACGTGGTCACGTTCGGCCTCCAGGGCCCCGGCATGGGCTAACAGCGAGGGAACGCTGGGCAGGAATACGGAGGCGGTCTCCCCAGCTCGACGGGCTCGGACGAACCGCCCGACAGCTTGGGCGAAGAACAGCGGCGTGCCGGTGGACGTGGCGTAGACACCCACCATCAGTCGCGGGATGTCCACCCCTTCGGAGACCATCCGCACCGCGACCAGCCAACGCTGCCCAGAGGAGGCGAAACTCTCGATCCGTTCGCTGGCGCGGGGATCGTCGGACAGTACAACCACCGGCTGCTGCCCGGTGAGTTCGGTGAGTCTCGCCGCGTACCTCCGCGCCGATTCATGGTCGCTGGCAATCACCAGTCCGCCGGCGTCGGGTACGTTGCGGCGGACCTCGGAGAGTCGACGATCCGCGGACTTGAGGACCTCGGCGATCCAGGTTCCCGCAGGGTCGAGGGCTGTGCGCAGGGCTGCCGCCGTGACGTCACGCGCCTGCCCGCTGGCCAGGTCGGCGGTCACCTCCACCCCGCATCTGGTACGCCAGGTCATCTGACCGGCGTAGGCCAGGAAGATGACCGGGCGAACGGCGCCATCGGCCAGAGCAGCCCCATAGCCGTAGGAGAAGTCGGCCTCGCTGCGCAGCAGACCGTCGGCACCGGCTCGGTAGGTCACGAACGGAATCGGGTTGACGTCACTTCTGAACGGCGTTCCGGTCAGGGACAACCGCCGCGTCGCCGGTGTGAAGGCTTCCTGCACCGCCTCACCCCACGACATCGCGTCACCCGCATGGTGGATCTCGTCGAGGATCACCAACGTGCGTCGGGAGGTGACCATCGTCCGCAGCGCCCCGGTCGCGGCGGCAACCCCGGCGTACGTCACGGCAACACCGTCGTAGTCGGGCGCGAGCCCGACACCACGTCCGAATGCCGGATCGATCGCGATGTCCATCAGATCGGCCGCCTGCGCCCACTGCGACTTCAAGTGCTCCGTGGGCGTGACCACGACCACCCGGTCGACCATCCTGCGATCCAACAGGCGGCGGGCAAGCACCAGCGCGAAGGTCGTCTTGCCAGCTCCAGGGGTGGCCACAGCCAGGAAATCGCGGGAGTCCTTCGCCTCGTACGCGGCGAGCGCCTGCTCCTGCCAGATACGCAGCCGCGGACCGCTGGCGGCAAGGGCGAGGCTGGTCACAAGACCAGGACTCTAGGTGGTGCCCGCCGCGTCACGCTGCAGCGCCACGCGAGAAGCCGACAGGGTATCCAACCCGCTAGCGTTGCGGGATGGGATTCAGCGTCGACTCCGAGGTCGGGCAACTCCACGAGGTCGTGCTGCACCGGCCGGGACTCGAACTGAACAGGCTCACGCCGAGCAATGTGCACCAGCTGCTCTTCGACGACGTCATGTGGGCCGACCGGGCGCGGGCCGAACACGACGCCTTTGCCGACCAACTGCGCGGGCGCGGGGTCACGGTGCACTACTTCGCCGACCTGCTCGCCGAGGCGATCGAGGTCGACGAGGGCAGGGACTTCCTGATCGCGCGGGTGTTCAACGACTTCACAGTCGGCCCGGGGCTCGCCCGCCCCTTGACCGAGATAGCCAGATCGATGCCCGCGGCGGACCTGGCCGAGTTGCTCATCGGCGGCATCCTACGTTCGGACCTGGATCTGCCCAACGCCCACGGCATGTTGTGGCGCACGATGCAGCCGACCGACTTCGTGCTACCACCGCTGCCCAATCACCTCTTCCAGCGGGACAACTCTGCCTTCGCCTACGACGGACTGTCGGTGCATCCGATGGCGAAGGTCGCCCGCAGGCGCGAGCTCCTGCATTCCCGGACCGTCTGGAACTACCACCCCCGTTTCGCCGCCGCCGACCTGCACTTCTACTACGGAAACGACGACGCCAACCACGAACAGTCCACCGTCGAAGGCGGCGACATCCTGGTGCTGGGCAACGGCGCGGTCATGGTGGGCCTCTCCGAGCGGTCCACGCCCCAGGGGGTGTCCAACCTCACCCGCGGCTACTTCTCTGATCCCCGCAGCCTGATCGACACCGTCTTCGTGGTGGAACTGCCCAAGGAACGGGCGTTCATGCACCTCGACACCGCCATGACCATGGTCGACACGGACGCGTTCTCGGTCTACCCGTATCTACCTGATCACCTACGGTCGTTCACCCTGACGAAACGGGGCAGCGGCGGCGACTTCGACATCCGCGAGAACAGCGAGCTGTTCCCAGAAGTGGCGGAGGTGCTCGGGGTCCCGGAGTTGCGGGCGCTGCAGGCACCGATAGATGACATGGGTGCCCAGCGCGAGCAGTGGGACGACGGGAACAACTTCCTCGCGGTCGCCCCGGGGGTGATCGTCGGATACGAGCGAAACACGACCACGAACCAGTTCCTGGCCGACCACGGAATCGAGGTGATTCCGATCGCGGGCGGCGAACTCGGTCGGGGACGCGGTGGCCCGCGTTGCATGAGCTGCCCGATCTCCCGGGATGGCCTGTGACACTGACTCACGGGGACTCAGCAGCAACGGCAGAACCGACCGGCTAGTCCCCGGAATCGTAGGAATCGTCGCCCTTGCCCGGATTCAACCCTTCGTAGATCGCCTTGCAGTCCGGGCACACCGGGTAGCGCGACGGATCTCGGCTGGGAACCCAGACCTTGCCGCAGAGCGCGATCACCGGCTCACCTGTGACGGCGCTCTCCACGATCTTCTCCTTGCGCACGAAGTGTGAGAACCGCTCGTGATCACCGGGCTCGAGCAGGGAGTCCGTGCGCTCTTCGGTCAGGGTGCCGCCCGACAGCCCGGGACTGGCCAACGGCTCCGCGACGGGTATCGATGGATCGCTCATGGCGGGAGTCTAGTTGTGCGAGGGGTCGTCGGGAAACGTGGCCGCGAATCGAAGGTCGCCGGACTGCCGCCGCAGGACAGTGCGCCACATCGTTTGCGGATCGGACTGGCGGGCCAAGGCGAGGTCCGCAGGGTGGGACTCGACGACCCACCAGGCGCCGCCGCGCAGTTCCTCCGCCAGTTGTCCCGGACCCCATCCCGAGTAGCCAGCGAACAACTGCGCCCCCGTCACCTCGACCAGGACCTCGGGATCACTCTCCAGATCCACCAACGCCCACGGACCCGACAACCTCTGCAGTCCGGTTGTGGGACCGGCGGTCCGATCCCCGGACAGCCGTGCCACGGCGACCGCGGAATTGGGTCCAACCGGGCCACCCTCAGCCACATTCGTGTAGAGCACCGACTCCCATCCGGGCATCACATCAGCGGCCGGCAGGTCGGTCAGGTGGTTGAGGATGACCCCCAGGGATCCGGACTCGTCATGATCAAGGAGTAGAATGACACTGCGCCGGAAGATTCCTTGGGAAATTTCCGGCGTTGCCACGAGCAGAGAACCCACGCGAGGAACACCGGGCGTGTTGAGGTCGGGAATCTCGGCCGGCACCACAACATTCTGGCATTGTCGTTGACCAACGGCAAAGCCAAACACCGACGATGACGAGGCGGGAGGACCGATGGCGAAGCGACTTCTCATCATCTGCTCCGGCGTCGTTGCGATGATCGTCGCCCTCGCCGGCGGCTACTGGTTGGGCACCGCCGGCATGATCGGAACCCCGGCCAACGCCGCTGACACCTCCGGCGTCGCCTCCGGCACCGAACTCAGCCAGAGCCAGGACCCCCAGGTGGCTCCCTCGGCTGCCGAGTCGGCAGCCCCCAGCGACCCACCGGCGCCCAGCGGGCCTCCCGCGGCCACCGAACCCGCCCAGCCCGCCCTTCCCCCGAACGCGAAGGTCGTATACCTGACCTTCGACGATGGACCCGACCCCACTTGGACCGACCAGGTTCTGGGGCTGCTGAAGCAGTACGACGCCCGCGGGACGTTTTTCATGCAGGGCGTGATGGTCGAGAACTATCCAGATGTGGCCCGCCGGGTCGTCGCAGCCGGCAACCGGGTTGAGAACCACTCGTACAACCATCCGTACCTGACCAACCTGTCCTACTCGTCCATCGTCGACGGCCAACTGCTCCGGACCAACACGGTGATCAAGAACGTGACCGGACTGACCCCGACCTGCGTGCGGCCACCCTACGGGGCCACCAGCAGTGGCGTGAGGGGTGCTATCGGCGATACCGGCATGACCCAACAACTCTGGGACGTGGATCCGAAGGACTGGTCAAACCCGGGTGCTGACCGCATCGTCGACCGGGTCATGAGCAACGTGGCCCCCGGCGCCGTGGTGCTGATGCACGACAGCGGGTCGGATCGCTCACAGACGGTGTCGGCACTCGCGCAGATCCTGCCGGCACTCAAGGCGCAGGGCTACTCCTTCGGTTTCGCGTGCGACAGCGCACCTGCCAAGCCCCTTCCCTAGTTCGAGCTGAGGAGATCAGAGGATGACGACCGTCGACCTCACCGCCGACAATTTCGCGGCGACCGTCAAGTCCAGCCCTACCGTGCTGATCGATTTCTGGGCCGAGTGGTGCGGCCCCTGCAAACAGTTCGGCCCTGTCTACGACCAGGTGTCCGAGAGCAACCCCGACATCGTCTTCGGCAAGGTGGACACCGACGCCCAGCAGGAGTTGGCCCGCTCGTTCAACATCAGCGCGATTCCGACGCTGGTCGCCATCCGTGACGGGATCGTGCTGCACAGCCAGCCGGGCGCGCTGAACAAGGCCGCGCTGGAGAATCTTATCCGCGCGATCGGCGAGGTCGACATGGATGTCGTCCGGGCGAGCCAGCAGCAGACCTGACGCCCGTTACACCCTGCAGTCATGCAGAGTCCAGAACTTCGCCCAATTTGTGGAAGAGCGGCGGAATCCGTGCGCCATTCGGGTGAATAGCCCTCTGACCAGGCAAGATCGGCGTGCCAATTCATCCTTTCGGCTGATACCTCTCACCACCATCGGACGATCCCCAGCGGGTGATGCCCAACTAGCGTCAGTGCTGGTCAGCGGGCATTCAGGACCCGTGTGATGCACGTTCAGGGGCCCCGACGGGCGGGTCGCCCCGGCGATGACGGGAGATGGAATGCCACAGCAACCGCTTTCGCAGGTACCGGCAGACGCAACGTGGGAATGGCAGGAAGTGGGATCCTGTCGAGAAGCCGATCCGGACCTGTTCTTCCACCCGCAGAACGAGCGCGGGCTGGCCCGAATCAGACGGGATCGAAGCGCGAAGGCCGTTTGCGTCGGCTGTTCGGTTCGAGTCGAGTGTGCCGACTACGCCATCCGTGCGCGGGAACCATATGGGGTGTGGGGCGGACTGACCGAGGAGGAGCGCGAGCGCGTCTACGCGAAGGTCGCCGTCGCCCAGTTCCCGCGCGGCCGCGGTGAGGGAGCACGACTGGCCGCCGAGGAGATCACCGAGGCGGTACGGCCACGCGCTCTGGGTATCGTTTCGTAACAGGGAACACCCAAGTGCAGAAGCACCAACAGCGGTAACGAGAGAGGCGCCCTCCCGGACAACCGGGAAGGGCGCCTCTCTCGTGCTGGGAATGCCTACTCGGCAGCCTCCAGGCGACTGCGGAGCGACGCCAACTCCTCGTTGAGACCTTCGGGCACCTGGTCGCCGAACTTCTCGAAGTACTCCGCGGTCAGGTCGGCCTCCGCCAACCAGGTCTGCGGATCGACCTCGAACAGTTCCATCAACTGGTCCTCGGTCAGATCGAGACCCTCGACGTCGAGGTCACCGGGCAGCGGCCGACGCCC
>CAYMPK010000032.1:0-7107 GCA_964392145.1 uncultured Actinomycetes bacterium
CGAAACGGTCCTCGGCCGATGGGGTCGACAGCAGCCGTTCGAAACCGCCGGCCTCCGACCAGGCACGACGACCGGTCTCGGTTCGTCGGGTGCCGACCCCGGTCTGCATCAATCCGAGGCCGCCGATACTGAAGGCGGCACCCGGAAGTCCGTACATGGTCGGACCGAACCACGCGATGAAGCCGACGACGGCGGCGATGCCGGCCAGGACCCAGACGAACCGGCCCAGCTTCTCCATCGGGGCCGAAACGGTGTAGCCCTCACTCTGAGCCCAGGCCTTCGTAGTGGACTCCATCGTCGCGATGGCCGACTTGAGGGTCTTGCCTGACGAGACGGAACCATCGGCGGCCAGCGAGGCGCCGTACGTGGTCAGGCCCAGGGAGTCGCCGACCGCTCGCGTTACCGGATCGAGCGGGGCCCAGTACTCGGGCGTGGTGATGCCCTGCACGATCCAGTCGTTGCCACCGCCTCCGAAGAGTTTGACGACATTCTTGTCCGCCGCATACAGCAGCGTGGAGGTCAGCGCGTGCTCACCGACGGTCTCCTTGGCGATGTAGACGGTCTGTACGGGACCCATTCCTTTTGGCGGGGCGTACATCACCGGCAGGCCCGGGGGAGTTTCCCGAGCGCTGAAGGCCCAGAAGATGCCGGCCGCCAGCGCCAGGGCGGACACAATGAAGACCGCGATGGTGAGACCGACGTTCGTCCCGAACACCGCATCGAACGCGACCGGCCACGGCAGTGTCACCTGGGGCGGATCGGGCATCGGCATCGCTGCCCGGACCGTCATACCGCTGGCGGCGGGGATGTTCGTCGCGCCGAGGACGACCTGCTGGGTACCGGTGCCGACAATCGCGCAAGGGCCCTGACCGTTGGCGGTCTCATCGGAGCCCGCCGTGCACTGCACGGTCTCGGCGGGGGAGGGCAGATTGAGTTTGACCGTGGCCTTTGCCATCGGCATCTTCCAGCCGGAGGCGATCACGTTCCAGTAGAAGACGGAGCCGGGCTGGGTCGTGGCCGTACCGGCGGAGCTGACGAAGGTGCCAGTCCCCTTGTCCGGAGGGAAGATCGTGCCAGCGATGGTGTAGCTGATCTTGTAGACGTGGCTCCCCGGGCGCACATAGGAGTTCGGGTCGCCGATCTTGGCGACGTAGTAGCGGTGTCCACTCTCCCAGCTGTACTCGACCGGCACCGGGGCGCCGTCCATGGTTATGGAGGTGACTGTGGGGGTCAGCCGATAGTGGGAGTCCGCCTGGGTGGACGTCGGCCAGAACCGGAAGATGCCGTGGCGTCCGGAGGGGAAGACGGTGGTCAGCGTCTCGGTCGCCGCCAATTCGCCGTTAGCGGCGACGTTGAACTCGCCCAGGTAATTCGAGATCGAGACGGGGTCGTAGACGGGCGCGCTGGAGGAGTTCCCGCCACCGAAGACCACCGGCCAGAATAGGCCGATCGCACTCGTGATCAGGAGGACGATGATGCCGAAGATTCGCTTGCCCACGACGTCTCCTGACCGCTCGCGCCGACTGGTCGTTCATTCCCCAGTTGCGAGCGTACCGCTCCGGAGCAGGGCCGTGGCGTTTCCCTGCAGCACCCGAGCTCGGGTTGCGCGGTCATCTTCGGTAGCGATCAGCACCTTCGCCAGACCCATGGCCTGCTGGTAGAAGGGCCAGTCGCTGCCGAAAACCACCCTGTCGGGTGGGCCTTCGGCGACGGCTCGGCGCACCACCGAGAGCGGTTGCGATGCCAATTCGAGCCAGACGTTGGGATACTCGCGGGCCAACCGCAGGGCCTCGTCGAACTGCAGAGCCCCGGAATGACCCAAGATGAAGGTGGTGTCGGGGCATTCGGCAAGCGCGCGTTCATACTTCACGACCTGCGAGAGGCGCCGCCCGACCCTGGTCTCTATGTCGACTGGGCCGCAATGGAAGAACACAGGTAGGTCCCGAGACGCGCAGGCGCGATAGAGGCGCATGCTCCGTGGTCCGCTGGGGTGGACCAGCTGCACCGCGGGGTGCAGCTTGATCCCGCGGGCGCCCATCGCGCGCTGGGCGTCCAACGCTGCTTCAGGGCGCCGGGTGAGAGGGTGCACGGAGCCGAAGACGACCAACTCGTCGATGTCCGCGGTGGCGGTCAGCCAGGTGGCGGCGTTGCATGACAGCCCGGCGGGCATATCGATCGCGTGCAGCACGGTGGTGCTGATCCCCAGGTCGGCCATGGCACGTCGCAGGTTTGGGATCGTGTGGCTGGCGCGCAGGCCGGACGGCCCGAGGGAGTCCCGGGTGAGGTCGGCTTTCATTGCCGCCATCGCCGGCCCGTCGAGATTGCGGTTGGCGTAGATGTCCAGGTCCATGGGCGCATCGAAGGGCAGGTACGTCTGCGGAGGCTCACCGGCGCGGTTGAGGTCGACGCTCGGCCGACGCAGGTATGACAGGGCCAGATGGGCGTGCATGTCCACGGCCGGGCCGACATCGGGGTCAAGGACGAGGCGTCGATCCACAATGTCGAACCAAGGCAGCCGAGCCAAATCGCCGGTGGACTCGAAGGTCGTCGGCAGGCTGCACATGGCTGAAAGCCTAGTGCCGAACTGCATGCCGCCAGGTCCATCCGCCATGCTGGACCTATGGGACTCAGAGCAACCAATCTCGCGAAACTCGACGGTGGCGACTTCGACGTGCTGATCGTGGGCGCTGGCATCAATGGGGCAGTTTCAGCTGCGTCGCTGGCCGCGCGCGGCCTGTCGGTGGCGCTGATCGACCGGGGTGACTTCGCCGGCTTCACCTCAATGGAGTCGTCGAATCTGGTCTGGGGCGGGTTCAAGTATCTGGAGAACTACGAGATCGGCCTTGTGCGGAACCTGTGCGTTTCCCGCAACCATCTCATGAAAGCCTACCCGGCCAATGTCAAGGAGATCAGGTTCCTGGCCACCCTCGACCAGCACTCGCCGTACAAGCCATGGTTCGCGGCGCTCGGCGCGACCGCTTACTGGATGATCGGTAACGCCTTCACGAAACCACCGGCCCTGCTGAGCCCGCGGGGGATCGTGGCCCGGGAACCCGTCGTCGACATCGACACGGCTCTCGGAGGCATCGAGTATTCGGATGCGTACATCGTCGACAACGACGCGAGGTTCGTTTTCGGGTTCGTGCGGTCGGCCCTGAATTCGGGCGCAGCCGTCGCCAACTACGTCGAGCTGCTCGACGCGACCAGAGGCCCCGAAGGTTGGGTGGCCCAGCTCCGCGACACCGACGCCGGACGTGACTTCCAGCTCACCGCGAAGGTGGTCATCAACTGCGCAGGTCCATTCGTGGACGGACTGAACGACAAGCTCGGGATCACCACCAAGCACAGCATCGTGATGAGCAAGGGCATCCACCTGCTGGTCCCGCGGATCGCGGGACAGGAGCGGGTGCTCGCCTTCTACGACGACACCGAGCGGCTCTTCTACGTGATCCCGATGGGCCCCCGGTCGTGCATCGGTACCACTGACGACCGGGTGGATACGGCCTACACCGAGGTGACTGACGGCGACCGCGACTTCCTGCTCGATCAGATCAACGCTCGGCTGCAACTGGATGAGCCGCTGACCCCTGACGACATCATCTCCTCACGGTGCGGTGTGCGTCCGTTGGTGGTCGAAGGGGGCGGTGAGGGCACCGAGACCAAGGACTGGACGTCGCTGTCGCGCAAGCACGCGATGGAGGTGGACAAGTCCAAGAAATTCATCACCATCTTCGGTGGCAAGTTGACCGACTGTGTGAACGTCGGCAATGAGGTCGCCAGGGCCGTAGGACGGCTGGGGCTGAAGCTCGAACGCGATCGCAAGTCTTGGTACGGCGAGCCGCCGAAGGCCACCAAGACCGAGTTCTTCAGGCAGGCGCGACTCATGCACCTGGACAAACTGCGCCAGCGGGCCAGTTTCGAGACCCTCTCGACGCGCTTGTGGCGCCGCTACGGGTGGCGTTCGCGATGTTGGAGGCCATCAGAGATGACCCGACGATGGCTAACGACATCATCGCGGGGGCTGAGTACGTCCGGGTGGAGTTGTACTACGCGGCCCAGACCGAGATGATCACGACATTGGATGACTTCCTGCGTCGCAGGTCCAAGATCGCCTTGGTGCTCAGCTACGAGGAGATCCGGGAAGCCGAGGGAATCCACGAGGCCTGCAGGCTGCTGTTCGGTGACGAAGCGCAGAAGCGCTACGACGAGTACTTCACTCCCGAGCGGGAGGCCAGTGTCACGAAGCTCCGCGAGCCGGATGCCAAGTTCCCTGGACACCCTCAGGCGCAGGGCGGCGGCCTGCCTGCTGCCGGGTGACGCCCTGCTCGATTGCCGTTCGCTGAACTGACGCGCGGCGGGATCGGCCGCCGTTGCAGCCGCCTCACCACATGCGGGTTCGCGGCCCGTTGGGGTCGATGGTCGAGGCGAATCGGGCTGACTCTGACGGTTGCCTGGTGCCTTGGTTGGGCTGACGGGCGCGTGGTCCCGAGCCCCCGCGCTGCAGCCGTCCTCCGAGCAGTGCCGCGCCGAGTAGAACCAATGACGCCGCGGCGAGGCCGGTGCGGATCGCGTCGAACACCGCGGTGTCGATCCCCTCTGCAGGCACCAGCGCAATGACCAGCAGCATGATTCCGGCGGCGAGGGGTCTACTCAGGCCCAGGACTGCAACCACCGGAACGCCTGCAAGCAACACTGCCGCGAAGGTGCTCGTCCTGGTCGGCGCCACGTCACCCAGCACGGCGTCCGACGTGCCGACCCACCATCGCGCGATGAGCAGAACCGCCAGTGCCCCGCCCAACATCCAGGACGATGCCGATGGCACCATCGCAGCGGCTGCCATCAGCAGCACCAGGGGTCCAAGCCAGGTGATGGCCTCTTCCCAGGTGGGCTGTTCCTGACCGCCGGCGATGAGGTGTAGTAGGCCCGTGCGAGCCTCGACCAGCGTCCAGATGACGATGGCGAGCGCGAGGAATCGAAGGCTCTTGGCGAATACTTCCACGGTTCATCGCCCCCTGCCTGATCAGAGTGCCCTGCCCACAAGTTCAGAGTGTGGGCTGGCGATGACGCTGACAACCCCGGGCGGCGCCGGCTAGGCCATCAGTGGGAAAGTCGGCTGGGCTCCTCGGGCGACCCGGCACCCTGGACGACCGGAGGCAGGTCTGCGGTGAAGTCCTCGGCGGGCGCCGCCCGCCCGTACAACCAGCCCTGGCCGTAGTCCCAGCCCGCCGCGATCAGTTCGGCCTCCTGAACCTCGTCTTCGATCCCGGTGGCTATCGTCTCCAGACCGAGGGACATCGCCAATTCAGATAGCGCCTTGGCGAGCCGCCACTCCGGCCCGCTGGCGTCGTCGATGGTGTCCGTGAACGACTTGTCGAGTTTGATGCCGGCCACCGGCAACCGGCCGAGCGTGGTCAAGGACGACGGTCCCGAACCGAAGTCATCGAAGAAGACCCGGATGCCCGCCTCGGTGAGATCGACGATGCCCTCCAGCGCGGAGTCGGGGGAGCGTGTCAGCGACTTCTCGCGCACCTCCACGACGAGTCTGGTGGGGTCGACGCCGGAGTCGTCGAGAAGTGACAGCAGACTCTGGACGACGCTCGGGTTCAGTTGGGAACCTGCGAGGTTGACCGCGATCCAGATAGGCTCCGGCAGCTCCTTCAGGTACCGCAGCACGGCTATCAGCATCCGTTCGCCCAGCGGTGCCAACAGTCCAACTTCGTCTGCGACCTCGATCCATGCGCTCACGGGGACCTCGAGTTCGTCACCGCTATCCCAACGCGCCAGTGCTTCGAATCCCACAACCCGCCTGTCGCGCATCCGGACGATCGGCTGCAGCCAGGGGCGGATCTGGTCGTTGGCAAGGGCGAGTCCGAGGCTCTGGGCGAGCAGGAGTCGCTCGTCGGCCCGTTCCTGCAAGGAGAAGTCGAACAGCCTCACCCTGGAGCGTCCCTCCTCTTTCGCGGCCTTCAGTGCCAGGTCGGCTTCGCGGATCAGGCTGCTGGCGTCCGATTCCGCGTTGGAGGTGGCGACGCCGATACTCAGACTGCTGTGCACGCGCCCGAGGCTGAGGTTGAAGGGCTTCCGGGCGACGACTTCGAGGATTCGGCCCCCGAGATCCGCAGCGTCCTCGGCCTCAGCGTTCCCCAGCACGACCACGAATTCGTCGCCGCTGATCCGCGCCAAGGCGTCGCCATCATCCATCTGCGAACGGAGGCGGTCGGCCATTGCGACAAGTAGTTCGTCGCCGGCGGCGTGTGAGAACTCGTCGTTGACGAATTTGAAATTGTCGATGTCGCAGTACAGGACCGAGACGCGTTGACCCGAACCCCACTGGCGAGCCAGTTTCCGGGCCAAGATGTCGAGCACGAGGCTCCGATTGGGAAGTCCGGTCAGAGCGTCGTGGGTCGAGCGGTACTCGAGATCGCCAAGCGCGCTCTCTGCGAGTCGCTCCGCCGTTCTGCGTTCGGTCACGTCGATCACCTGTGCCGAGATCACCCGCACGTCATCGACCGGCGGGAGGCTCTTCGCGATCACCCGCGCCCAGGTCTCGGTTCCATCTGGGCGCCTAAGCCGTACCTCGCACTCCCCGCTGGAATGCTCACCTCGCAGCAGTGGCCGGAGTTCATCGCGGGCAAGTGCAAGGTCGGCCGGCTCGATCAACTCTGCTGCGGAGCGACCAACCAGCTCTGCCGGGTCCTCGCTGCCGACCAGGTGAGCGAACGACGTGTTGGCCCGCATGACGCGTCCCTTGACATCGACGAGAAGCTGCCCGATCAGCGACGAGTCGGTCGCCTCCGCCAGAAGGGCTCGCACTTGGCGGTTCTCGCGGTCCAGTCGCTGCTCCCGGCTGACGTCTCGCAGTGTCACGACGTACAGTGACTCCTCGCCGATGAACGTCGGTTGCACGGTGATGAGAAGTGGAACCTCCGTGCCATCGAATCGCGCCGCGTCGACGTACCGCATCTCGATCGCGTGGGAGTCGGGATCGGAGGTGGTGGATCGGTAGGCGGATGCGCTGGAACCGGATCTGTCACCGCCGGACCAGACGGTTGGGCGTAGACGATCGCTCGGGCGCGCACCACCACCTCACGCAACGCCGGGGCGAGA
>CAYMPK010000032.1:7117-16803 GCA_964392145.1 uncultured Actinomycetes bacterium
TCGGGATCGGAGGAGTAGCTCTGCCGCAGGTTGACATGCCCGGAGCGTCGGGATTGGGGCACCCACCGTTCCACCTTGGATCCTAGTAGCTCGCTGCGATCTGCCCCGAGGAGTTGTGCTGAGCGCTCGTTGGCTTCCACGACGATTCCCGACGAGTCCACGATCGCCATGCCGTCGATGGACAGGTCGGCAACCCGCCCCCAGCGGTCACGCCTCACCAGTACCTCTATCGCGACTACCGCCTGCACCACGAGGATCATGATGATGACTGTGAGCGCGAAGCCCTCGGCGCGGTCGACCCCGAAACCCGCGAACCCGCGGGTGAGAAGCCGATACAGCAGCGGGATGAACAGCACGTCGAGCAGCCCGACTCCCAGGGCAAGCCACTCTCCCCGGCGCAGCCGCATTATCCAGCGAATGGGGTCGATCCTGGGTCGCAGGGAGGCGACGGCCATGCCGAGTCCGATGGCCGCGATTCCCGGGATCAACGACAGCCGGGGACCGTCGGGCAGGGTGAGGAAGGAAGCTCCGTATACAGCGGCGACCGACGTGACCAGACCGACCGCTACCAGCGTGGTGGTCAGGGCTGAGAAGGTCCGCTGAAACCGGCGGCCGCATCCGAGGATGCCCGCGAACCCTGCCAGGGCCAGAATGATGACAACGCTCGGGGCCGGGTGTTCCCATGGATCAGGGTGTTGTCCGCCCGCAACCGCCTCCACCGGTCCGAAATGCTCCTCGGCCGGGCTGAGCAGGTAGTAGACATAGCCGCCCAGTGTCGTGAGGGTCGCCAGTGAGAAGACGACGCGTGCCTGATCCCGCCAGTTGGCCAACCCGAGCACGGTCGCGAGACACAGCGCCAACCCGGCCAGTCCCACTGGGGCCGGGGTCGGGTACCAATCCCACCGGCTGACAAGGGGGTCCCACCAGTGCAACGGCCATGCCAACAGCGAGAAGACGAAGGCCGCCGTGGCCACTGCAACGCTCAGCCAGCCGATGAGCCGACCTGAGCGTCGCTCCGCCCACCCGTTGGTCGTCATCGGACCCCGGTGATGTGCCGTGGCCACGGTCAACCCCCAGGAGCAACTAGCGAAGAAGTGCTCTCACTGTAGTCGACCGGGTACTCGCTGTGACATGCGCCGGATACTTCGCAACTGGGTGCGTGTCTCAGCCCGCGTCAGTTGGTGTTGGTCGGGACTTGCTGGCGCACCCAGTCAGCGAGTTCGCGTTCCGATCGCGATTGTGTCCAGACCCGGCCGGGGCCCGCCACCTTCACGACGACCATCTCGCCGGACTTGAAGGAGTTGGCGAGTCCGCCACCCTGCGTCTGCACATTCACCGACATGGTGTCCTCGTACCCGACAAGGTGACCCAGGTCGACGATGACCTCTTGGCCGGCCGGCAGTTCGAACGTGTCGAGTGCACCATAGGAGCAGACCAGCGCTTCTCCCTGGCCGGCGAGGTGAACAGCGATCAGACGATCGCCGCCGAGCATGCTCTTGAATCCACCCCACTGGATGTCCAATTGAATGTCGGCCGTGGAGGCCAGCCAGTTGCCCTGCGTCAGCACCAGGCCCTTCTCAGCGCTGACAGGGATGGACGTGACGTCGCCCGGGAGGACGTGGGTCAGGTCGACCCAGGTTTCCCGTGATGGGTCACCGACGAAAGTGCTCGTGAAGAAGCTCTGCCCGCCCAGCGCGCGTTTGAATGCGCTCTTGAAGCCGCCTTCCATCTTCGCCTCGACGGTGATTGCGGCGTCTCGCATATAGAGCGCGCCAGATGCAGCCCTCACCCGCTGGCCGGGCGCAAGCGTGAGTCGAGCCACAGCGAAGGCGGGCGAGTGGCGGATGGCGACGTTGAGCGTGCCGGTGTCGGATGCGGTCACGGTGTTCCCTCTCGGTTGTTGGGTGGCGATAACGAAGTCACGGACGATGTCGAGGCTAGAACCACTCTGGCTGCGCGTCCAGAGCTGTCCTCTCGAGGCTGTTGAGCACGGCGAACTGCATCGCGGCCTTGGGGAGTTCCACGTGGAAGAAGTATCGCCCCGCGGCGCGTTTGCCATCGTAGAAATCGCCCGGCGACTCCGACACCGTCACGAGTTGAGACAGCCACAGCCACGCCACAACCACGTGTCCGGCAGCCTCCAGGTAAAGGCTGGCGTTTGCCAAGGCCAATTGGGGGTCACCGCTCGCCCATAGCGCCGCCGTCGTCGCGGCGAGAGCCTGGGATTCGGTTCTCAGGGCGTCGGCATACTCGGCGAGCACACCTCCGGCGGCCGCCGCCTGGTCGATGGTCTCGTTGATCTTCGTGAGCAGGAGCAGCAGTCCAGCGCCACCGTCCTGCACGGCTTTGCGGCCCAGGAGATCCAGACCCTGAATACCGTGGGTGCCCTCGTGAATCGGGTTCAGGCGGTTGTCCCGGTACAGCTGCTCGACGTTGTACTCACGCGTGTAGCCGTAGCCGCCGTGCACCTGGATGGCCAGCGAGTTGGCCTCCAGGCACCACTGGGAGGGCCAACTCTTCGCGATCGGCGTCAGGATGTCCAGCAGTCGCTTGGCCTCCGCGCGGGCGTCCGGGTCCGGGTTCGTCATCTCCTCGTCGAGAAGCCGCGAGCAGTAGAGGCTGAGGCTGAGCCCGCCCTCGACGTAGGCCTTCTGGGCCAACAGCATGCGGCGGACATCGGTGTGTTCGATGATCGGAACCTGTGCGGTCGTGGGGTCGCGTTCGGTCAGCGGGCGGCCTTGGGGTCGTGTCTTGGCGTACTCCAGGGACTGCAGATAGCCGGTGTAGCCGAGGGCGACCGCGCCGAGTCCCACGCCGACTCGGGCCTCGTTCATCATGTGGAACATGTAGGCCAGACCACGGTTCTGTTCGCCGATCAGGTATCCGACTGCACCGGGCGAACCATCGGGAGTGTGCTTGCCCTCGCCGAAGTTCAGCAGCGTGTTGGTGGTCCCCCGATACCCCATCTTGTGGTTGAGCCCGGCGAGCACCACGTCGTTTCTGGCGCCGGTGCTACCGTCCTCGTTCACCAGGAACTTGGGCACGATGAAGAGGGACAGGCCTTTGACGCCTGCCGGCGATCCTGGGATGCGGGCCAGTACCAGGTGGATGATGTTCTCGGTCAGCTCGTGGTCTCCTCCGGAGATCCACATCTTGTTCCCGAAGAGTCGGTAGCTGCCGTCGGGCTGCGGCTGCGCTTTGGTCGCTACGTCGGCCAGCGACGAGCCGGCCTGCGGCTCCGACAGGCACATGGTCCCGAAGAACCGACCCTCGACCATGGGATGGACGTAGGTCTGGACCTGCTCGGGGGAACCGTGGGCCACCAGCAGATTCGCATTCGCAATGGTGAGGAACGGGTACGCACAGGTGCCGACGTTTGCCGCCTGGAAGTAGGCCTGACATGCGGTTGTGAGCACATTCGGCAGCTGCATGCCCCCGACGGACTCGTCCATGCCCGCCGCGATCAGACCGGTCTCGGCATAGACCGCCAGGGCTTCGGCGACCTCTGGGTGCATGATGACGCGGTCGCCGTCGAACCGAGGCTCTTCGCTGTCGTTTCGTTTGTTGTGTGGCGCGAAGTGGCGGGTTGCCACCTGCTCGCTCAGATCCAGGGCGGCATCGAAGGTGTCTCGTGAATGTTCGGCGAAGCGGTCGCGCTCGGTGAGACTCTCCACCGCGAGCCACTCGTACAGCAGGAAGTCGATATCTCGGCGCGACATGAGTTGCGAGGGCATTGCCCAAAGATAGGTGGCCGCACCTAGCCAGGCGGCGCCAGGCTGGTCATCTGAGGTAGTTGGTCAGGTATGCCGGGCGCAGTCCGGCGCGTTGCGCCGCCTCGAGCGCGACGGTCAGATCCGTCTGGAAGTTCGGGGTCAGATGCAGCAGCATGATGCTCCCGGGTCGAAGGGACCCGCGGGCGTAGGTGATCCGGCCGTGGTCCACGACGGTGTCCCAATTGACCACGTAACGCATTCCGCATTGCCGTGCCGCCTGCAACGTGCCGGCGTTCCATGCACCGTACGGCGGACGAACGATGGTCGGCTTGGTGCGGGTCGCCTGGTAGATCGAACGGGCGCCGGCACAGATCTGCACGGCCTGCTCGTAGGTCGAGCGCCACCTGAGGTCGGGATGCGAGTACGTGTGGTCCTGCAGGGGGACTCCGGCGGCAAGCATGCCCCGCCAGTAGGCCGGGCTCGCGTCGGTCATCTCACCGGTGGGGAACATCACGATGGGCCAGCGACCCGAGCGCAGTAGTTGCACCCAACGTATCTGGCGGTCGATCCCGTCGTCGACGGTGATGAATACCACCCGGTTGGTCGTCGGCACGAAGTAGATGGGTCGTGTCCCGTCCCAAAGCGCCCGGGTATCAAATGACGCCGCCGTCGTTACGGTGGCCCCAGCGTCCAGGGGGCTCGGGGCCGGGGCGGCCACGGTCCGCGCGGCGTGGGCGGGGGTCGTGAGCGTGCCGGCGGCTGCGATCGTCACCGCCGCCGCGAGGACGGTCAGGATGTTCCGCAGTCGCGTTCGGTCAGCTCCGCGCTGTTCGCTGATCACCGCGACCACCCTCGTCCTGGGGCGGATGACTCCGCTGCCGTCTGCAGACGGCCCCCGCACTTGAATTCTATGCCCGCCGAGAGCCCGGGAGGCTCCAAAGGTGTTGGTAACAGTGGGGAATCACCCACTCGGGTGCGTCCGGCCGCTAATCACCCGAATACGCCAGCACGCTTAGGTCGGTCCGTCCAGAGCGGTCCCGCGGGTTCGTTGGTCCCGGCAGGTCAGATCAGCGTCTGGCAGCGGCCGACCAAATAGTGCACCGCCGGGCCGAACTGTTGGAATGCCGGATTCGTTGTTTGACCCGCGGCGTAGCGGTACCAGATCTGTTGGGCGATCACCGCGAGTCGGAACAGTCCGTAGACCTCGTAGAACGTCCAGGATTCCATCGGGAAGCCCGTACGGTCGAGGTACGTGTCCACGATCTCTTCGCGTCCCGGCATGCCCGGGACATTGCTGGGTTGACGTCGGAACATCTGGAACACCTCGTCGTCATCCGACTGCACCCAGTAGGCCAGCGCGGCACCGAGGTCCATCAGTGGATCACCCACAGTCGCCAGTTCCCAATCGAGCACGGCGTTGACCTCGAGGGTGTCTGGGTCCAGCACCATGTTGTCGAAGCGCCAGTCGCCGTGGATGAGGCAAGCCGCGACATCATCGGGCTGGTTGGCGTCCAGCCAGGCCATGATGTCCTCGGCCGCCGGTGCATCGGAGGTGAGTGCCTTTCGATATCGACCGGACCAGCCCCCGACCTGCCGCGCCACGTATCCGGGTCCGCGGTAGTACTCCCGAAGTCCGGCGTCATCGACGTTCACCGAATGCAGATCCGCGAGCAGCGTGAAGATACCAGTCGCCAGTCCATGGGCGGCAGCAGGTTCGAGTTGCAGACCCGAGGGCAAATCAGCTCGCAAGATCATCCCGCGGGCACGGCGCATGACATAGAACTCGCTCCCGATGGGACTGTCCTCCGCAGCGCAGTAGGCAAGGACGTCCGGAACCTGCGGGAACCACGGTCGCAATCGACGCTGCAGTTCGTACTCGCGGTGCATGTCGTGAGCCCCGGCGGCCTTGGTGCCAACGGGGGGCCGACGAAGCACCAGGTCCGTCGAGGGATACCGCAGGGCGTAGGTGAGGTTGGAGGCGCCGCCCGGGAACTGCGCGATCTCGGGGGGCGCGGTCGCCGACTCGATGTCTGATACTCGCTCGGCGAGCCAGCTGTGTACCGCGGACACGTCGAAACTGTCCTCGTCCCGTACCGGCTTGGCGGGGTTGCCAGCGTCGTTGCCGGCATTCCCGAGCGTCATGCCGACCGGCCGGCGCCACCAGAGCCGGCGGCCGAGAGGTGATCGCGCAGTTCCAGCCGGGCGATGTCGCGCAGATGCACCTCATCCGGTCCGTCGGCGATGCGCAAGGTCCGCATCCCGGCCCACATGGCCGCCAGGGGGGTGTCATCGCTGACCCCGGCGGCACCGAAGGTCTGCACAGCTCGGTCGATGACCCGGAGGGCGGCGTTGGGTGCCGCGACCTTGATCGCCGCGATCTCCTTGCGCGCGCCCTTCGCCCCGACCTGGTCGATCATCCAGGCCGCCTTCAAGGTCAGCAGGCGCGCTTGGTCCAACGCGATCCTGGATTCAGCAATCCACTCCTGGATGACACCCTGCCGGGCCAACGGCTTGCCGAAGGCCTCTCGCTGCAGGGCACGGTCGCACATCAGGTCCAGGGCTCGCTCCGCCATCCCGATGGCGCGCATGCAGTGGTGGATCCGCCCTGGTCCGAGCCTTGCCTGCGCGATGGCGAACCCGGAGCCCTCCTCACCCAGCAGATTGGTGGCCGGCACCCGCACGTCCGCGAAATCGATCTCGGCGTGTCCATGTTGATCGTGATAGCCGTACACCGGAGTCGAGCGCATCACCGTGACGCCTGGGGTGTCGATGGGTACCAGGATCATCGACTGTTGTCGGTAGGTCTCGGCCTCCGGGTCGGTCTTGCCCATCACGACCAGGATGCTGCAGCGAGGATCCATCGCCCCCGTGCTCCACCACTTACGTCCGTTGATGAGGTACTCGTCGCCGTCGCGGACGATCGATGTTGCGATATTGCGGGCGTCGCTCGAGGCCACATCGGGTTCGGTCATGGAGAAGGCGGATCTGATGTCGCCCGCGAGCAGCGGGGACAACCACTGCTCCTTCTGCTCGGCGGTACCGAACATGTGCAGGATCTCCATGTTGCCGGTGTCGGGTGCCGCGCAGTTGATCGCCTCGGGTGCTATCTCAGGGGAGCGCCCCGAGATCTCAGCCACCTGGGCATAGTCGACGACATTGAGACCGTGGGCAGGGTCATCGCTGTCGGGCAGGAACAGGTTCCACAGCCCCCGGCCCCGGGCCTCGCGCTTCAACGTCGTCACCACCTCGGGCAGGTCCCACGGCCGCCCGGCCTCGATGTTCGCCTCGCGCTGCGAGTGATAAACGGCTTCGGCGGGGTAGACGAACTCTGACATGAACGCCGTCATCTGCCCCGCGTACTCGGCGGCTTTCGGGCTGGGAGAGAGGTCCACGTTGTGACTCCTGAAATCGTGTCCCGCTCGGACTGCGGGGCCTGTGCGTCAGCGTAGTCCGGCCGGATTCGACGTGACGAACCGCCGGAGGGCTGGCCCTTCGGCTCAGTCGCACGTACCGTGGGACGATCGCTGCAGCAGCGAGCCTCGATCAATGACCAGGAGCCCACCTTGAGTGCAGAGTCCGCAGTTTTCACCACCGTCGAGCCGTCGAGCCAGGAGGTCGTGGGCACGTTCCCCGACATGTCGGTGGAACAGGTCGAGGCGGTGGTCGATGACGCGAGGATCGCCGCGCTGTGGTGGTCGGAACTCGGCTGGTCGGAACGCAAGTCCCGGCTGATGGCATGGAAGGGAGTGCTGGCTCGCCGGGCGACTGAGCTGGCCGTCCTGGTTCACCGGGAGAACGGCAAGCCGGTGGACGACGCCCTGCTCGAGGTCGCGCTGACGATCGAGCATCTTGACTGGGCGGCGAAGAACGCGGAGAAGGTGCTGTCGGAACGGCGCGTCCGGCCTTCCCTGCTGTCCAGCAATCACGCTGCCCGGTTGTCCTACGAGCCGCTCGGTGTAGTTGCCGTGATCGGGCCGTGGAACTACCCGGTGTTCACCCCGATGGGTTCCATCGCCTACGCGCTCGCCGCCGGCAACGCCGTCGTCTTCAAGCCCAGTGAGTTCACTTCCGCGGTCGGCGAATGGCTGGTGGCTACCTTTGCCGAGGCGGTGCCGGAACAGCCCGTGCTGTCGCTGGTGACGGGATTCGCGGGCAGCGGCGCCGCGCTCTGCGCGGCCGCTATCGACAAGATCTCCTTCACGGGTTCCACGGCCACGGGCAAGAAGGTAATGGCTGCCGCCTCGGCCAACCTCACGCCTTTGGTGCTGGAACTCGGGGGCAAAGACGCTTTCCTCGTCGACGAGGACGCGAACATCGCCAAGGCGGCCGAGGCTGCGTTGTTCGGCGCCATGGGCAACGCCGGTCAGACGTGTGTAGGGGTGGAGCGCGTCTATGTCCACGAGCGGATCTTCCACGAGTTCCTCGACACCATCGCCGAGCAGGCTCGGGCCCTGGAGCCAGGTAGCCACCCGGAGTCCGCCTATGGACCGATGACGATGCCAGCCCAGATCGAGGTGGTCCGTCGGCACGTCGACGATGCCATCGCGGCTGGCGGACGCGCGGTAGTCGGTGGACCCGAGTCGATCGGCGACTCGCTGATCGGCCCGATCGTGTTGGCGGAGGTACCCGAGAACTGCTCGGCTGTGACAGAGGAGACCTTCGGACCCACCATCGTCATCAACCCGGTACGCGACCTCGACGAAGCCGTCGAGCGGGCCAACTCAGGGGATTATGGGCTCGGCGCCTCTATCTTCTCCGGGCACAAGGAGCGGGCGACGGCCGCCGCCGCGCGGCTGCGGGCAGGAATGGTGAGCATCAACTCCTGGGTGATGTATGCGGGAGTTCCGGCTCTGCCGTGGGGCGGCGTCGGGCAGAGCGGGTTCGGGCGGATCCACGGTGCCGACGGGCTGAGGGAGTTCGCCCGATCCAAAGGGGTGGTCCGGGAACGCTTCGCTTCACCGCTGGTGTTGACGAGTTTCCAACGCAAACCGCAGGCCGGGGCATTGCTGTCCAAGGCCCTGGTGCTGTTGCACGGTCGTCGTCGCTGGCTTCGCTAGCGGCGGGCCGACAGCGCCCGCTGCGGACTTACCTGGCCGGGTTGCGAGTGCTCAAGTCAGCAGAGCGCGGGGCTGGTCGCGTCGGCCGCCAGGTACGTGGCCTCGCGAGGATGTTCGCCATAGCCGTCGCGGGAGTCGTAGCGGGCTCGGCCGAGCCCTGCCTGGATCTGCGCGAGCCCCGCATCAACGCCGCCGACATCGACGTAATGCAGTAGACGACCGTAGCGATCGCGGTCGTCGCGGCCGTCGTAGGACAGTGTGACCTCCCGGCCCATCAGCAGCGCCGCGAGATGATCAGTCGCCTGCTCGAACCCGCACTGCCCGCGCTCCGGGGTGTCCATCCCTACGAGACGGACTTTGCCGGCCCCCGCCACCCAGATCGTGTCGCCGTCGACAACCTTCGTGACTACACCGGACTCTCGGGGGGTGCCCCCCGCTGGACTGCCGTTCGCGGGAGTGGATCGTTCAGCGCCCGTCGGAGAAGGCGCCCTGGTCGTGGTGGGCGTAGCGGTTCGGCGCGGGGCGCTAGCCGAGGGTGAGGTGGCGGTGCTGACCTGTGAAGCGTCCGGCCCGGTCGAGGCGCCGCCGCAGGCGACCAACGTGACGACGGCCGCCAGCAGAGGAACGACCCGCGCGGTTGTGCGCCTCGCGACTCGAGTACGTTCCTCCTCGCGGTGGTGAGGGATCGTGCTAGCCGACAAGGTCTGCGCGGATCCGCTCGAGGGTGGTCCGCATACCGGCCCGGTTGTGCTCGGCCGCATCCGTTCCGCGGCCGACCAGCATTCCGGCTGGCTTCACCAGGGCCCCACGTATCCCCAGTCGGCGGTCGATCCAGCGCTCCGTCAGGATTGTGGTTCCGTCGGCGGCTGGTTGCACCTCATAGGACCAGCGAGCTACCGGCAACGGGCCGAAGTCG
>CAYMPK010000033.1:0-16683 GCA_964392145.1 uncultured Actinomycetes bacterium
AGCATTCGCCGATCCACGACTCGGCCTCACCCTGGGTGGGGAATTCGACGGTTGTGGCGCTGACTGGCGCCTCGATGAGTTCGCTGCCGTCGGCGGACTGGTAGCGCCACGTGAAGGTCATCGTCACTCCTCTAGGGTCGGGTGCGGGGAGACCGCGTCAGGCTTGGGTCTGTCACGGCAACGTCGGCCAGGATGGCGTCCATCCTGGCTTTGATGTCGGCGTCGAGGTCAATCCCGCTCGCCTTGATGTTCCCGGCGACCTGTTCCGGCCGGGTGGCTCCGATGATCGCAGCGGAGACGTTGTCGTTCGCCAGCACCCATGCGAGGGACAGTTGCGCGACCGTCAGGTCCATCTCGTCTGCAAGCGGGCGTAGCTGGGCCACCGCGCTCAGGACCTCGGGCCGCAGCCAGCGGCTGATGAAGGCCGAGCCCTGTTCGGAGGCGGCGCGCGAGTCGGCCGGGGGAGCGGAGTCGGCCGTGTACTTACCGGTCAGGACCCCCTGGGCGAGCGGCGACCACACCAGTTGCCCGATGCCGTTGGCGCGACAGACCGGGTCGACCTCGGTCTCGATCACCCGCCAGAGCGCCGAGTACTGAGGCTGGTTGGAGACGATCTTGTCCAAGCCCATCTCGGAGGCGAGCTTCACCGCCTCGGCGATCTCCTCAGCCCGCCATTCCGAAACCCCGATGTAGAGGACTTTGCCCTGCCGCACCAGATCGTCGAAGGCCCGCAGCGTTTCCTCGAGTGGCGTGAAGTAGTCGAACCTATGGGCCTGGTAAACGTCGATGTAGTCGACCCCGAGACGCCTGAGAGATCCGTGACACGCGTTCATGATGTGCTTCCGCGATAGTCCGCGGTCATTGGCCCCCGGCCCGATTGGCCAGAAGGTCTTCGTCATGATCTCTAGGCCATCGCGACGCTGCCCGGCCAGGGCGCGGCCGAGAACCTCCTCAGCGGTGGTTCCGGCATAGATGTCGGCGGTGTCGAACGTGGTGATCCCGCCGTCCAGTGCGGCGTGCACGCAGGCGCGCGCCTGGTCCTCCTCGATCTGCGAGGCGTGGGTGATCCAGTTGCCGTACGCGAGTTCGCTGATGTGAAGCCCGCTGCCGCCGAGTCGTCGAAACCTCATGATCGAACCCTAGGGCCGCCTGGCGGGCGACGCGACAGGGTGCGTTCGGTCGGGCTAGTTCTTCTTCTGCTTGGGTACGACCGGCGCGCCGCCGGGGCGCACCTTGGGCGGTGGCAGCCGCAACTTGCGGATCTGTACGGCCCTCATGATGGCGTACATGGTCGTGCCCCGGCGATCCTCAGGGTTGGGGAACTCGGCCGATAGGGCGCGCTTGATCCGGAACACGGTGAAACTGGTGTCGGCGATCACCACGATGAGCATGACGACCCACGAAAGATTGACGATGCCTCGCAGGGTCTGATTAGGGATCAGGCTCAGCAACAGGACCGCTAGGGCCAGGAAGATGAACCACTCGGAGAAAAGTCGGCGGCTGTCCACCCAGTTGCGCACGAAGGCCTTCGCGGGGCCGCGGTCGCGAGGAGGCAGGGCACTCTCGTCGCCGCGCATGAGGGCCTCGCGCTGGTGCTGACGCTCCGCACGTTCGCGTTCCCGGAGGGCCTTCTTCGCGGCCTTGGGGTCCGAGGGAACCTTCAGCGACTGCTTGCGCGCTGCCTCCGCCTCCTTTCGGGTGGGCGTTGGGCGGCCCTTGCCCGCGGGCGCGGGGTCGCTGACCTCGGGGGCGTCGTCGTTGGCGGTGGACTCGGATTGCTGTGAGCGGCGAAACACCACCCCAGGCTACGCGGGTGCCGAGACCGGCGTGACACCCGCATCGGGCTGCACCCCCGCTCCTGCCGCGGCCGGGTGCCCTAGGCTGGTGCCAAACCGATGGCTTTCCCGGCGGCGGTCGCCCCGGGTCCGCGATGAAAGGTCCTCCTCAATGGGTCTCTGGCAGCGCTTCAAACTCATCTTCAACTCCAAGGCCAACAAGGTTCTGGACAAGGCAGAGGATCCGCGCCAGACGCTGGACTACTCATACGAGAAGCAGCTGGAGTTACTGCAGAAGGTGCGCAGGGGGGTGGCCGACGTCGCCACGTCGCGCAAGCGCCTCGAGTTGCAGATCGCCCAGCTGGATCAGCAGTCGAACAAGTTGGAGGATCAGGCCAGGGCTGCGCTGGCCCACGGCCGGGAGGACCTCGCCCGCGAGGCACTCACCCGCCGATCGGGCCTGAGCAACCAACTGGCCGACCTCAACACCCAGCTGGCGGGTCTGCAGCAGCAGGAGGAGAAGCTCACCCAAGCCGCCTCGCAGTTGCAGGCCAAGGTCGAGGCCTTCCGCACCAAGAAGGAGACCATCAAGGCCACCTACTCGGCCGCAGAGGCGCAGACCAAGATCAACGAGGCCGTCACCGGTATCTCGAGCGAGTTGGGAGACGTCGGCCTCGCCATCCAGCGGGCCGAGGACAAGACCCAGCAGATGACCGCCAGGGCGGGCGCGCTGGACGAGCTGGTGTCCTCGGGCGCCCTCGAAGATGCAACCGGGACGTCGAAGGACTCGATCACGGCCGAGCTGGAGAGGCTGTCGAACCAGTCCGAGGTCGACGCCACGCTGGAGAAGCTTCGCGCCGAGGTGGGCGGTGCGGCCGCCAAGCCGGCCGTCTCGGCGGCGCCCCCGCCGGCCGTGGGTGCGGCCGACTCGGCGGGCGGCAGCGCCTCCACCGAGGCAGTCAAGCCCGCGAAGGACGCGGACTCCGCGACGGAATAAACGCGGTGTCGAACGGAGAGTCCGCCATCGGGAAGTTCGGGGACGCCCGTTGGTGTTGCTCCTGACATGACCCGCACGCGCTACGCCCCCGACCGGGGACTGTCCGTGCGGATGGGCGCGACCATGTTCATGCTCGGCCTGCTCTACGTGGTGCTGATCGGTTTCCTCATCGCCATAGGCATCGGATGGTTCTTCGCCGTCGCGATTGCCGCGGGCGGGTTGTTCGCGCAGTGGTACTTCTCAGATCGGATGGCACTCTTCGCGATGAATGCGCGGGAGGTCACCTCCGAACAAGCTCCGCAGTTGCACGCGGTGATTGATCGGCTCTGTGTGATGGCGGACATGGAGAAGCCCAGGGTGGCGATTGCCGAGTCCGACGTGCCGAACGCCTTCGCAACGGGGCGCAGCCCGAGCCGGTCGGTGGTGTGCGTCACCACCGGGCTGCTGCGACGCCTCGACGTCGAGGAGGTGGAGGCGGTCCTGGCCCACGAGTTGTCCCATATCGCCCATCGTGACGTGCTCGTGATGACTCTGGCCTCGGTGGCAGGCGTCGTCGCGGGTTTTCTGACCCGGATCGCGCTCTTCGGAGGGGGGCGCAGCCGTGATCAGAACGCCCTGGTCATCGTCGTTTCGGTGATCGTGGTCTCAGCCGTCGTCTACGCGGTGAGCTTCCTGCTCACCCGGATGTTGTCCCGCTACCGGGAACTCGCCGCCGACAGGGCTGGGGCCATGCTCACCGGCCAGCCGAGCGCATTGGCCTCTGCCTTGACCAGGATCAGTGGCGACATGGGCGCGATCCCCACGACCGACCTGCGCAAGGCGGAGGCGTTCAACGCCTTCTTCTTCGCCCCGGCGGTCGCTCCAGGTACATCACTGGCCTCCCTGTTCGCGACCCATCCGCCGTTGCAGGTGAGGCTCGAGAATTTGGCGAAGGTCTCTCGGCAGCTGGGGCAGTAGCCACACTTCGCATTAGGGTGATCTTTCGTGGGCTTCCTCGACACCATCCTCGGGCGCAGCAAACCAGTTCGACCCGACCTGGACAATCTCTTCGGGCTGCCTAGCGCGGCCATCACCCTCGCGACCGTGGGTGTGAAGCCCACCGGCTCCGCGGCGGTCGCATTCCGGGCGCCCGAGGGCAAGGCGTTCGCCGACGTGCAAGCAGAGGTCACCGAACTGCTGGAGCGAAGCAGTGGACCCACCGTCGACCTTCGAACGGACGAGTACGGCTACTCCTGGCTGATGATGACCACCGATCCGCCGGACATCTCCGAGTTGGTCACGGGTCTGCACGCCATCAACGTCAGTCTGCAGGACGCCGGATTCGGATCGTCGTTGTTGTGCTCGCTGGTGTCGTTCACCGACCGCACCGATCGGCGGTTCGCGCTCGTCTACCTGTTCAAGCAGGGCACCTTCTACCCGTTTGTACCGGAGGCCGACGGAAGCCGCCTCCGCGACAACATCAGCGAACTCAAACTGCGCGATCTGATCGCCGACGACGTTGCGGTGGAGAGGGATCTCACCCGCTGGTTCGCGCTGTGGGGCGCGCCTGGGTTGGAAAGCCCGTCGGAGGATGATTCCGCCCCCCGGTGACCGGTTCAGGTGACGTATCCGCGGGTGCAGCCCCTGGCAGGACAGGCGTCCTCGGGGTGCGTAGCAAGGACTCCGCTAGTCGCGCGGCGCGGCCGCGACCCCGGGGAGTGCCAACATCTGATCCAGAGCCACCCGCGCGAAGTGGGCAACGTCCGGATCCACCTCGATCTGGTTGACGACTCTGCCGGCGGCGAGGTTCTCGAGTGACCAGACGAGGTGCGGGAGATCGATCCGATTCATCGTCGAGCAGTAGCAGACCGTGTTATCGAGGAACACGACCTGCTTGTCCGGATGCTCACGGGCCAACCGTCGGACCAGATTCAGTTCAGTGCCCACTGCCCAGGAGGATCCTGGCGCAGCCTCGGCGAGCGTCTTGACGATGTACTCGGTCGAGCCCACCCGGTCGGCTGCCGTGACTACCTCGTAGCGGCACTCGGGATGCACGAGCACCTGGACGCCCGGAATGCGTTCGCGCACCTCATGCACGCTGTCGAGGGTGAAGCGTCCGTGCACCGAGCAATGGCCCCGCCACAGGATCATCTGGGCGGTGGCCAGTTGGGTGTCGCTCAACCCGCCCGAGGGTCGATGCGGGTTGTAGACGACGCAGTCGTCCAGGTCCAGACCGAGGTCGAGCACCGCGGTGTTGCGGCCGAGGTGCTGATCGGGCAGGAACAACACCCGCTCACCATGGTTGAAGGCCCATTCCAGCGATGCTCTGGCATTGCTGGAGGTGCAGACCGTGCCGCCATGTCGGCCGGTGAACGCCTTGATCGCGGCGCTGGAGTTCATGTAGGTGACCGGAACCGTCGTCTCGGCCAAGCCCTGGGATTCCAGGATCGCCCAGGCGGCCTCAACTTGATCGATGCCCGCCATGTCGGCCATGGAACAGCCGGCGGCGAGGTCGGGCAGGATCACCCGCTGGGAGTCGGAGGTGAGGATATCGGCGCTCTCGGCCATGAAGTGGACTCCGCAGAACACGATGAACTCGCTGTTCGGGCGGGCCGCAGCTTCCCGGGCGAGTTTGAACGAATCGCCGGTGACATCCGCGAACGCCACCACCTCGTCACGTTGGTAGTGGTGGCCGAGGATGAACACCCGGTCGCCGAGTTGGTCCTTCGCCCGCTGAGCACGCGCCATGAGGTCGGGATCGCTGGGTGGTGGGAGAGTCCCCGGACAGTCGACTCCCCGCTCGCTGAGGGGATCGGCGTCCTGTCCAAGCAGGAGCAAGGCCAGGGGCGAAGGCTCGGGTTCAACGAAGGTGTCGGCCATGGGGACATCTTGGCACGCGAAGATGGGTAGTCTCCCGTGCTGTGCGAGTGATCGTGGCCCCCGACTGTTTCGGCGGTACCTTGACGGCTTCGGAGGCGGCAAGGGCGATGGCCGAGGGGTGGGCGAGGCATGCCCCGGACGATGAGCTCGTGCTCCGTCCGATGTCCGACGGTGGGCCAGGTTTCGTGGAGGTGGTGGCGGAGGCCACCGATGCCGAGTTGCTCGAAATCCCCACGACCGGCCCGCTCGGCCAGGATGTGACGGCCACGATCGCCATGGTCGACGGCACGGCCTACATCGAGGCAGCTCAGGCGTGTGGACTGCAACTCGTCCCCGGCAAGGTGCGCAACCCCGGGCACACCACGTGTTTCGGGGTGGGTCAACTCATTGCGGCGGCTGTCGACGCCGGGGCCAGTCGAATCGTGGTCGGCCTGGGGGGCTCCGCCACCAACGACGGCGGTGCAGGAATGCTCGCGGCTCTCGGTGCGGTGGCCGATGGCCCCCTGGACGCTGGCGGTGGCCCCCTGCGGACCTTGACCCGCGTCGATGTCGCAGCCGCCCGCGAGGCGGTTGCCGGAGTCGAGTTGATAGCCGCGAGCGACGTGGACACCCCGCTGCTGGGCATGCGCGGCGCTACCCGGCTCTTCGCCCCGCAGAAGGGGGCGACCCCGGAGCAGGTGGAGACCCTGGAGGCGGCCCTGGAGAACTTCGTCGAGCTCGTGGGGCGGGCACCCAACGGCAAGGACCCCGCGTTGGCAGCCGGCGCCGGCGCGGCGGGTGGGCTCGGCTACGCGCTGGCTCAATTGGGCGCTCGCAGGGCGCCAGGGATCACCACCGTCGCGGAGATCGTGGGGCTCCCGACCTTGACCGCGCAGGCCGACCTGGTGATCACCGGCGAGGGACGGTTCGACTGGCAATCCCTGCACGGGAAGGTTGTCAGCGGCGTGGCGGCCATCGCGCTGGACCGGGCGCGGCCATGCATCGTGCTCGCCGGCGAAGTAATCGTCGGTCGGCGTGACTACTCGGCGATAGGCGTCACGGGGGCCTACTCGGCCAGCGACACGGTCGGCTCGGTCGCGCAATCCATGGCGCAGCCCGCCGAAGCCCTGGCCGCCACCGCCGAGCGGGTGGCTCGTACCTGGTCTCGTCGGACCTAGTCTCGTCGGACCTAGTCCACCTGATCGTGGCGAGCCGACCGGTGGATCGGTGGCGGCGAGACTCGGCCTCGGCGCGACGAGTCGTCGATGTCCGGGAATAAGTTAGGCTTGATTGATCGTTCTGATCAGCAGTCCCAGCCAAGAGGAGTATTCATGAGCACCGACAGCGTCATCGGCACTGAAGCCCCTGAGGGCGAGAGCGGCGCGACCGTGGACGGCGTGCTTCTGACCGAGTCCGCTTCGGCGAAGGTGAAGTCCCTGCTTGAGCAGGAGGGTCGCGATGACCTCGCGCTGCGGGTGGCAGTGCAGCCGGGTGGATGCTCCGGACTTCGCTATCAACTCTTCTTCGACGATCGCAAGCTCGACGGTGACGTGAGCAAGGACTTCGGCGGAGTCAGTGTCGTCACCGACCGGATGAGCGTGCCCTACCTGGGTGGCGCCGTGATCGACTTCGTCGACACCATCGAGAAGCAGGGTTTCACCATCGACAACCCCAACGCCACCGGCTCCTGCGCCTGCGGCGACTCCTTCCACTAGTCCGGCGCCGCGCAGCAATCCCCACGCATGGCAGGATTTGCCGCCATGCGCATCTGTATAACGGGTTCGGTCGCGACCGACCACCTGATGACCTTCCCAGGCAAATTCACCGACTCCCTCGTCGCGGACCAGCTACACACGATCAGCCTGTCGTTCCTGGTCGACGATCTGCAGGTCAGGCGTGGAGGAGTGGGGGCAAATATCGCCTTCGGGCTGGGCACGCTGGAGGTCAGTCCGGTACTGCTGGCAGCGGTCGGCGCGGATTTCGCCGACTACCGCTCCTGGCTCGAGCGCCACGGCGTCGATACCTCCTTCGTCCAGGTGTCCGATGTGGCCCACACAGCACGATTCGTGTGCACCACGGATGCCGCCCACAACCAGATCGCCTCGTTCTATCCGGGAGCGATGGCCGAGGCCCGCAACATCGAGATCGAACCGGTTGCCAGCCGGCTCGGCGGTCTGGATCTGGTCCTGGTCGGCCCCAATGATCCGGAGGCGATGCTTCGCCACACCCAGGAGTGCCGGGAACGCGGCATCCCGTTCGCGGCGGATCCCTCGCAGCAACTCGCCGGGATGGCCGGTGAGGACATCCGACACCTGATCGACGGAGCCGCATACCTGTTCACGAACGAGTACGAGGCCGCGCTCACCGAGCAGAAGACGGGCTGGTCGGCCGCCGAGATCCTGGACCGGGTCGGTGTCCGTGTCACCACCCTCGGCAAGGACGGTGCCAAGATCGAGACCCGAGACGGTGAGGTGGCCCGGGTGTCAGTACTCCCGCGGGAGGTCCGGCTGGCCGATCCGACCGGTGTCGGGGACGCCTTCCGTGCCGGCTTCCTCGCCGGGTTGGTGTGGGGGGTCTCGCCGCAGCGCTGCGCGGAGGTCGGATCGATGCTGGCGACATACGTGATAGAGACGATCGGGACCCAGGAGTACGAGTTCACCTCGGAGGACTTCGAGCGCCGTTTCGCGGAGACCTACGGTGACGAGGCCGCCGCTGAGATCGCCGGCAGGTTGACAGCCTGAGTCGTGGCTGACATCGAGGCGCCCGCTATCGCCGGCACCTGGACCGTCCCCGAGGAACTGACCGAGCAGACGGAGATCGTGCTGCTGGGGGGGCGGGTCGAGCCGTCGAGTCTTCTTCAGGGCTACGCCAGCGGGCTGTTCCCGATGGAGGTGCCGGTGGCGGGCGACGGCGACCGGCCAGCGGGCACTGTGTTGGCCTGGTTGGCTCCCGATCCGCGCGGGGTGTTGGCTCCACCCGGTCTGATCCCCAGCAGGTCACTGCGGCGTTCCATGTCCCGCTTCGACTTCTCGGTCGACGAGGCGTTCGGTGTGGTCGTTGCCGGCTGTGCGGACCCCCGCCGCCCCGGTGGCTGGATCAGCGATGACTACCAAGCCTCATATCTGGCGTTGCGTGACGTCGGCTACGCCCACTCGGTCGAGGTGTGGCTGGCGGGGGAACTCGTGGGTGGGTTGCTCGGAGTTGAACTCGGTGGCCTCTTCTGTGCCGACAGCAAGTTCCGACGCGTGACCGATGCATCCAAAGCGGCCGTGGCTCATCTGAGCCGAGTCATCTTCGGTGCCCCGGATGGCGACCAACGTCTGGTCGACGTTCAGTGGCTCACCAATCACCTGGCTTCTTTGGGCTGTCAGGAGGTCACGGGTTCGGACTACGCGGGCCGCTTGCCGGGACTGCTGGGGTTGCCGCCCGCCTTGGGAGGGCCCAGTCTGACCAGATAGCGCCGGCCCGGTGGTTGCGGCCGCATCCCCAGGAATGCGGCGCCCTTCATCCGGCACCACGCGGCGACGTCCGTGTCCGCAGCCGGATCGTCGGACAGCAGATCGATCCGTGAGCCCTCGGGAAGGCCGGCGGCCGCCCTCGCCAGCGCGATGATCGGTTGCGGGCAGGCGAGCCCGAAGGCGTCCACGACGGTGACAGCGTCGTCAAGGGGCGATCCGGCGGGCGTTGTCACAGGTCTGCCACTCCGCCGGCAGCGCGCACGGACCTGACCGCTTCCGGGAGAGCTTCAAGGAAACCGTCGATGTCCTGTTCCTTGGCGTGCAGGGGCAGGGAGACGCGGACATTGCCGCTACCCAAGGCGCCGATCGCCCGCAGTACGTGACTGACTCCACCGTCGTCATTGGCGCAGGGGGAGCCACTGGCCACGGCAAATCCTCGGCGGTCCAACTCCAGCAGCAGAGCCTCCCCGTCCACATAGAGTGCCGAGAGCGCGACCATGTGCGGCAGGCGATCCGTGGCAGATCCATGCATGGCCACGTCGGGCACCCGGCGGGGGATCTCCGCCCGCATGCGCGACGTCCAGGCACGATCCCGGGCTTCGGTTGCCTGGAGGTCGGCAAGTGCTCCCTCCAGGCCTAGGGCGGCCGCAGCCACCTCGGCCACATTCACCTGCCCGGGTTCGCCGACGACCGGGTCCGTCCGAGGTCCGGGTGTTCGGTGGCCAGCCCCCGGTCGAACCACCAACAGACTGGGGGTGCCGCCCGCCCAGCTCCTGGCGTCCGCGATCAGCCCCAGCCAGCTGCACGACGGCAGTGGCAGGCGACCAACCGACGTCGACGCCTCTACAACCAGCGGTACACCGGCCTGCTCGCATGCGGCCGCGGCCGCCACGAGGGGCTGCAGGGAACCGGTCTCCTGGTTCGCCACCTGTAGCAGCGCCAGCCCAGGCCCGTGGCCGAGCAACTCCTGCCAGTGCCCGAGGTCGATGATCCCTTCCTCGTCGACGCGGCACAGGAGCGGCTCAGCCGGTGAGGAGCGTTCCGCCGCCCACGCGAGAGCGCTTCGCCGCTCGACCTCGCTCAGCATGACGGGCGGCCGGCCCAGGGAGCCCAACGCTGCCTTGATCGCCATATCGAGGTTCGGGTAGGCCCGGACCTCTGCGCCGGTCGCACCCAGCGAGGCTGCGATCGAGGTCGCCGAGGCCTCGGCGATGGTCCGGCTCCGGCGCCCCTCATGGGCGCGCAGTCCGGGGTCTGCCCAGCCGGCTGCGGCCGCCTGGGAATACCCCTCCGCGGCGACTGCGGACATGGGCTGTCCGGCCTCCGCCGCGAGGAATACCCGGTTCACGGGGCCCATTGTGCCGCCTGATCCGGGCCCGTCGTGGGTACATCGACCGACACTCCCGCGCCAAGGTTCCACCCAAGGTCTCGCAACGGCCCAACCTGCGCTAATGTCACCGTCAGGCACCACACGACTGTCCGCGCAAAGGGCGCGCGGACCTCTCAACAAGTGGAAGGCGACACGTGCAACGCATCGACAGTGCAAAGCGGGTCCGCCGCACCGGCGTCTGGGCAGGCGCAGCCGCTCTGGCCGCCCTGGGCCTCGGCGGCTGTTCCGAAGCCTCGTGGTCCCGCGCGGGCATGCCGGAAGGCGCATCCGAAGAGTCCAGCATCGTTCAGAGCCTGTGGAACGGCACCTGGATCACCGCGCTTGCCGTGGGCATTCTCGTCTGGGGCCTGATCATCTGGTGCATCATCGTCTATCGGCGGCGGCGCGGCGACACGTCGGTTCCCCGACAATTGCGCTACAACATCCCGATCGAGGCGCTCTACACGGTTGCGCCGATCGCGGTCGTGGGCGCACTGCTCTTCTTCACCATTCGTGACGGGGCGGAACTCACAACGGTGAAGAACGACCAGAAGGAAACGGTCGGCGTGGTGGGCTTCCGCTGGTCGTGGACGTTCAACTACCTCGATCAGAATGTCTACGACGTCGGCGTTCCGGGGGATACCAATCTGCCGACCCTGTACCTGCCGGTCAACGAGAAGGTCAAGTTCAAGCTCGCCTCCCCGGATGTCATCCACTCGTTCTGGGTGCCCGCGTTCCTGTTCAAGATGGACGTGGTTCCTGGCCGCTACAACGAGTTCGAGTTGACCCCCAACCGTGAGGGCACTTTCGCGGGTAAATGCGCCGAACTGTGTGGCGTTGACCACTCGAGGATGCTCTTCAACGTCAAAGTGGTTCCGCAGGCCGAATTCGATGCCCATATGGCGGAATTGCGGGCCAAGGGCCAAGTAGGTGTCCTCGACGCCGGCCGTGTCAACGACAAAGCCCAAGCCGTGGGCGGGAAGGATCAGTCATGACGATCCTCAGTGAGCCGCCGCAGAAAGCGGCAACCCAGTCCGCCCCGATCGAACGGAAAGAGCTGCGCAAGCAGCATCTCGGTCGCACCATCGTGAAGTGGATGACCTCCACCGACCACAAGACGATCGGTTACCTGTACATCATCACGTCGATGGTGTTCTTCCTCGTCGGCGGCATCATGGCGCTGCTGATCCGCGCCGAGTTGACCATGCCGGGCCTGCAGTTCCTCAGTAACGCCCAGTACAACCAGATGTTCACCATGCACGGCAGCATCATGCTGTTGCTGTTCGCGACGCCGATCTTCGTCGGCTTCGGAAACGTGATCATGCCGTTGCAGATCGGCGCGCCGGACGTAGCATTCCCGCGCCTGAACATGTTCGGTTACTACGCCTTCCTGTTCGGCGGGATCATCGTGATGGCGAGCTTCCTCACCCCCTCCGGCGCCGCCGACTTCGGGTGGTTCGCCTACGCTCCGCTCTCATTGGAGATCTTCACGCCCTCCCAAGGCGCGGACATGTGGATCCTGGGCTTCACCCTGGGCGGTCTGGGCACGATCCTGTCCGCCGTCAACTTCATCACCACGATCGTGACCATGCGGGCCCCCGGCATGACGATGTTCCGCATGTCGGTCTTCACCTGGACGATCCTGCTGACCAGCGTGCTTGTGCTGGTGGCCTTCCCCGTGCTGGCGGCGTCCTTGATCGTGCTGGAGACGGACCGCAAGTTCGGCACCGTGGTATTCGAGGCTTCGAACGGTGGCGCCATACTCTGGCAACACTTGTTCTGGTTCTTCGGTCATCCAGAGGTATATATCCTGGCGCTACCGTTCTTCGGGGTGGCGAGCGAGATTCTGCCGGTGTTCAGCCGGAAACCCATCTTCGGCTACAAGGGTTTGGTCTTCGCCACCATCGCCATCGCCGGGCTGTCGGTCGCTGTCTGGGCACACCACATGTACGTGACGGGTGCCGTTCTGCTGCCCTTCTTCGCCCTGATGACGATGTTGATCGCGGTTCCCACAGGTGTGAAGTTCTTCAACTGGATCGGGACCATGTGGCGTGGCTCGTTGTCCTTCGAAACGCCCATGCTCTGGACCATCGGCTTCCTTGTGACCTTCCTCTTCGGGGGGCTGACGGGCGTCATCCTGGCCATGCCGCCGCTGGATTTCCCCGTGTCAGACAGCTACTTCGTCGTCGCGCACTTCCACTACACGATCTTCGGCACCGTGGTGTTCATGGTGTTCGCGGGCTTCTACTTCTGGTGGCCCAAGTGGACGGGCAGGATGCTGGACGAGCGGTTGGGCAAGGTTCAGTTCTGGCTGCTGTTCATCGGCTTCCAGGTGACCTTCCTCGTGCAGCATTGGCTGGGGACCCAGGGTATGGCGCGTCGTTACGCTGACTACCTGCCTGGTGACGGCTTCCAGACACTCAACATCGTGTCCACCATCGGGGCGGCCATCTTGGGCATCTCGACGCTGTTCTTCCTGTGGAACGTCTACAAGACCTGGCGCTACGCGCCCAAGGTCGAGGTGGACGATCCATGGGGTTGGGGTGCCTCGCTGGAGTGGGCCACGAGTTGTCCGCCGCCGCGTCACAATTTCGTGTCGCTGCCGCCGATCCGGTCCGAACGGCCAGCCTTCGACCTTCACCATCCTGAGTACGCCACCAGCGACCTACCGGTGGGCAAGAACATCCTGGATGACTACGTCGGTGGTCCGAGCATCTCGACCAAGCCTTCGAAGCGGGAGGCCGCTGCCGCGGCCGCAGCTGGCACAGCGGTGCTCGACCGGCCATCGGACGACACGATCGTCGATTCGACGACGCACACCGAGGGCGACGACGGGGAGGCCAAGGCATGAAGATCGACGGTCGGCTGTTCCTCTGGGGCTGCGCCTTCTATGCCATCGTGGCCATCGTGTACGGCTACTTCTCCATCGACTGGGCGGGGGTCACGGCGCTGGCGTTCACCGCCTTCATGGCCTTCCTGGTCGGTTTCTACCTGATGTTCACAGCGCGTCGGGTGGGCCCGCAGCCCGAGGACGACCTTGATGGGGACATCGAGGACGCCGATCCTGACTACGGATTCTTCAGCCCCCACTCCTGGTGGCCGATGGCCGTTGCCGGCAGCGCGGCCATCATCGGGGTGGGATTCGTCTTCGCCGCGTGGTTGGTCCTGCTCGGAGTCGTCAGCCTGATGCTCAGCCTTGTGGGCTTCGTATTCGAGTACTACCGAGGCGACTTCAGCCACTGAGCGCCACCTGACGCGCGGCTTCGGCGGTGCTGGAACTCAGCTGCCACCGCGGGGAGCCGTACCGCTGAACCACTCAGCGTAGTCGGACGATTGTGACAGCGAGCACGTTGTATGACGGGGGCCGTCCCGGTTGGACGCCGACCCTGAGAGGCTTCTCTGGATAGCACGTCCTTCGGTGGTGGGGTGTCAACGACACGACGCGCCGAGGGTGACCACCGTCACCCGAAAGTCGGGGGATCACGGGGTACCATAGAGGCTCACGACAGACGTTGAGCTCCAGGAACCAGCCCCGGGAACCAGCCCCGCGCAGGGGACGTCGGTGAAGATAGTGGACGCAAACTTCAGGGAGTGACTTAGGTGAGTTCGAACCGAACCAACGCCACTACACAGCGTGTAGATACGACTACGCGGGGCAACAAAGTACCTCTAACGGCTGCCCAGCGGAATCGTCGCGTTGTCGCGGCCGTGGTCGGCACCATGAGCGCTGGGCTACTGGTTGCCGGTTGCGGTCCCATGCTGACGGCCAGCGCGGGTCCCGGGAACGGATCCAGCGAGGCTCGAATCGAGGTGTCCCCCGCCCCCGGCGGGGCGCCCGTCGAGGTCGCCAAGCCCGTTGTCATCACCGCTGACAAGGGTCGCCTTGTCGACGTCGCGGTCGTTGGCGCTGGGGGAACTTTGCCCGGCTCAACCTCCGACGACGGGAAGACGTGGACCTCGTTGCCGGGCGCTGAACTGGCATACGACGCGACCTACCAGGTGCAAGCCAGTGCGGTCGATTCGGACGGCAAGACCGCGCAACTGAAGAACTCCTTCCAGACCATCAACCCGGCCGAGAAGTTCACCGCCTCAGCCGAGTACATCGACCCGGATTCCACCGTCGGCGTAGGAATGCCGGTCGCGGTGAAGTTCGACATGCCGATCACTGATCGGGCGGCGGTAGAGAAGGCGCTGGTCATCAAGTCGAGCAAGCCGGTCGAAGGCGCGTGGTCGTGGAACGGCGAAGGAACTGAGGTCACGTTCCGGCCGAAGGAGTTCTGGCCTGCCGACACCGCAGTACACGTCTCCGGCGACCTGTACGGGGTCAAGGGCACGGACAAGGCCTACGGGGCCGACAACGTCGATCTCAACTTCAAGGTCGGCAGCTCGCTGATCATGAAGGTGGATGCCAACACCCTGCAGATGGTGGTCGAGCGCAACGGGCAGGTCGTCCAGACGCTGCCCGTCACCACCGGCAAGCCCGGCTTCGAAACCCGTTCGGGCATCAAGGTGATCTCCGCCAAGGAAGGCACCGTGATCATGGACTCGGCGACGACCGGCACCCCGGCAGGTAGTTCGGAGTCCTACCGACTCGAGGTCAACGATGCCATGCGGCTCACGGAATCCGGCGAGTTCATCCATGCGGCTCCGTGGTCGACCTACGCGCAAGGCTCCTACAGCGTCAGCCACGGCTGCATCGGGCTGTCCAGCAGTGACGCGGACTGGCTGTACGGGATGGCCTCCCCGGGAGATGTCGTCGTCGTGACGAACACTGGCCGGGAGACGGATCTGGGCAACGGGATCACCGCCTGGAACGAGCCCTGGGAACAATGGCTGAAGGGTTCCGCAACAGGGCCACTCACCACCGAGAAGCTGAATGTGCCGCCGCCGGCGCCGAGCGCCCCTGCTCCCGCGCCGAGCGCCTGACGGCCGACCGACCTCGCGACTGAGGTCGTAAGCAACAGACGAAGACCTGCCCCCATTCCGCCGATGCGCGGGTGGGGGCAGATCTTCTTCTCCTGATAGGACGGTGCCGCCTCGGACACCACCGTGAACCTGGCGATGTGAGTGGTGCGGCCCGGGTACGCGTGTCAGGATCGGGGGCATGCATTTGGTCGTGCTCAATTGGATCGGGCTGGTGCTTGCCACCGGTTTGGGCATCGCTGTCGGCATAGGGCTACTGAAGTACCTGGGTCGTCGCAGCGAACTTCCGGACGAGGCGGAGAGCCACGCCCAGGGGTTCCTCACTGATGCGCTCGGGTACGTCTCCGGTGTGTTGGGGATCATGCTGGGTTTGCTGTTGTTCTTCTCCGTGCAGGTCTTCGAGGACGCATCGGCCAGCGCCAAGGACGAGGCGTTGTCGTTGGTTGATGTGTACGAGACTGCTGACTACTTCCCCGCAGCACCGGCAGACCGGTTGCGCAGGGACTCGGTGTGCCTGATGCGTTCGGTGGCAACGGACTCGTGGAATGCGGCTGAGGCGGGCGACCTCACCGGTGACGAGAACACGGCCGCGTGGGCAGCGGTGGTGCGCAAGGGCATCGAGCAATTGCCCTCCGACGGAAACGTGCATGCCGAGGCGCAGAAGGCGGCGATGGATTCGTTCCAGAAGGCCCAGAGCGCCCGGCAGAGCCGCACCCTGAGCTCGGTGTGGAAGTTGCCCACCATCGTCTGGCTGGTGCTGGATCTGGGCGCCTTCGTGTTCGCCGGGCTTGTCATTCTGAGCCTGCCCGGGCGGCGTCGGACCGCATTGGTGCTGATCGGGGCGTGTCTGTTGTTCACCATGGGAGTGGTGGGCGCTCTGAGCATGTTCGCGACCCCCTTCACCAGGCTCGGAGTTTCGGTGGAGCCCACCGCCATTGAAGGCTCGCTGATCAGATTGCAGCGGACCTACCCCGGGCAGGACTGGAGCCCCTGCCCTCGGCTCGCCGAGTCGATCCCCGCCGACAGCAAGACTTAGGGGACTTGATCCAGAAGGATTCGGGCGCTTGATCGACGGCCGCGAGGCACTCGGTCACGGGCGCCCTCGCGAGTGCCTACCGACAGGAGCGCTGGCCGGTGCCCGCTCAAACGCCGTTGGCGCCCCGCAGAGCCGTCCAAGTGCATGGGCGCGGTCGGATTCCCTCACTGAGGTGCTGCAGGGCCGTCCTCGCGCCCACAGGCCCGCTTGGCGGGAGTCCCGCCCGCGCGCAGCCAGGCGGGTTCCCTCAAGGTTGCGGCCCTGGGCGGCGTGGCGGCGCTACGCGC
>CAYMPK010000034.1:0-2088 GCA_964392145.1 uncultured Actinomycetes bacterium
TCGGGCATCAGGATCCGGGTGAGGCCGTGGTGGCCGTCGAAGATGATCCCGAACATGTCGTAGGTCTCGCGCTCGTGCCAGTCGTTTGCCGGGTAGATCCCGGTGATCGTGGGCACGTGCGGATCAGCGTCGGGGCAGGTGGTCTCCACCCTGACCATCCGACCCGCGTGGGTCATCGACCGGAAGTGATAGACCGCGTGCAACTCCCGATCGCTGTCACCGGGCCAGTTCACCCCCGAGACGCCGAGACAGGTCTCGAAACGCAGATCGGGGTGGTCGCGAAGGGTCTGCACGAAATCCTGGAGTGCTTCTCGGCGGACATGGAACGTGAGTTCTCCGAACTCGACGACCACCTTCTCCACGGCGTTGGCGTAGTCATCGCCGAGGGTCTGTTCGAGGGTGTCGGCGGCCTCGTCGAACCACCCGCCGTAGGGCCGTGGGCTCGGTCCCGGCAGGACGACCGGCGATACCAGACCGCCGTAGCCGGACACATCGGGAGCGCCTTTGACACCGAACGCACCGTGCCGGGTCTCCACCACCTCCAGTGGCATCACGGTCGTCCCCTCGGGGGGCACGACGGCCTCGGCCGCGCCCGCAGTGTTCCCGGCGTCGCTCACCTCAGCAGCCCCTTCATCTCGGAGGCGGGCGCCGCCAGCAGTGCCTCGTGCTCGCGGGCCGTGATCTGGGCGTCCCTATCGGCACCGATCTGGATGTCGGCGACCTTCGTGTGAAGCTTCAGGATGGCGTCCATGAGTTGCTCCGGGCGGGGCGGGCAACCGGGAAGGTAGATGTCCACCGGCACGACGTGGTCGACGCCTTGGACGATCGCGTAGTTGTTGAACATTCCGCCGCTGGAGGCGCAGGCGCCCATGGAGATGACCCACTTCGGGTTGGGCATCTGGTCGTACACCTGGCGAAGGATCGGTGCCATCTTCTGGCTCACCCGTCCGGCCACGATCATCAGGTCGGCCTGCCGAGGGGACGGTCGGAAGACCTCCATGCCGAACCGACCCAGGTCGTAGTTGGCGCCACCGGCGGACATCATCTCGATCGCGCAACACGCCAGGCCGAACGTCACCGTCCACATCGAGTTACGGCGCGCGTAGCCGGCCAGACCCTCCACGGTACTGAGCAGAAATCCGCTCGGGAGTTTCTCTTCCAGGCCCATGGTCCGGCCCTCCTAGTCCCAGTCCAGGCCGCGTCGACGCCACACGAACAGGTAGGCGACGAGCAGCGTGATGATGAAGAGGACCATCTCGACCAGCCCGAACAAACCCAATGCATCGAAGGTGAGGGCCCACGGGTAGAGGAACACGATCTCGATGTCGAAGATGATGAAGAGCATCGCTGTCAGGTAGTACTTGATCGGGAACCGACCACCGCCCACCGGCTGGGGCGTGGGTTCGATGCCGCACTCGTACTCGGACACTTTCGCGCGGTTGTACCGCTTCGGCCCGGTCAGCGAGGCGATGCCGACGGAGAAGACCGCGAACAGCCCGGCAAGGATGCCGAGGAAGAGGATCGGGAGGTAGACGTTGCCCACGACCCACACCCTTTCCTAGTCGGACCGACTTCGCGCGGCTTGTCCGAAGATGCCTGCTCAGTCGCGATCTTAGGGGTCGGAATCGGACCATGTGAACCGGTTGCCGAACCCGTCAACCGAGTCTAGTCAGAAATGCCTTTCGGCGCGTAACCACGGTGCAGTGCCACAATTCCGCCCGACAGATTCCGCCAGGCCACCCGCTGCCATCCCGCCGCTGCGATCCACGCGGCCAGCCCCGGCTGATCAGGCCAGTCCCGGATCGATTCGGCTAGGTAGACGTACGCGTCCGGATTGCTCGATACCCGACGAGCGACCACCGGCAGCGCCTTCATCAGGTACTCCTGATACGCGGTGCGGATCGGGGCCACCACCGGGGCGCTGAACTCACATACGACCAACCGACCGCCAGGCCGGGTCACCCGCCGAAGCTCCACCAGGGCGGCGGCCGGATCGCTGACGTTGCGAAGTCCGAACGAGATGGTGACGGCATCGAAGGAGTTGTCGGCGAATGGCAACCGGAGGGCGTCGCCGGCCACGAACGGTAG
>CAYMPK010000034.1:2098-10711 GCA_964392145.1 uncultured Actinomycetes bacterium
GGCTGTCGTCGACGACCTTCGGAGAGCATCCCGAGGGAGAAGTCGCAGGGCACGACGAATGCGCCACGGGCACGCATGGGCAGCGAGCTGGTGCCGGTGCCGGCGGCCAGGTCGAGCACCCTGTCCCCCGGGCCGGGATCAATCGCGTCGACGAGCGCACGACGCCAGTACCGCGTCCGACCTGCCGAGAGGACGTCGTTCGTGAGGTCGTACCGCGCGGCGACATGGTCGAACATCGCTGCCACCTCGGCCGGATCCTTGGCCAACGTTGCTCGACTCATGAGCGATCGGGTCCTCTCGCGGGTGGTGTGGGGCCACCCTACGGGGCGGTCCGGGAGAGGGCCCTTGGAGCCTCCGAGGGGCCGGACCGGCGCAGGCACCGTAGGCTCATCTCGTGACTGATTCGCGCCTCGCGGCCTCCGGGCCCGGACTTCGCGTGCGCACCGTGGCCCTGCCGGAGCCCGTCGACTTACTTCGGGTGCTGCCTCCGGGCCCAGTCATGAGTTGGGTACGCAACGGCGACGGTCTCGTCGCTTGGGGGGAGGCCGCCAGGCTGGAGGTCGCCGGGCAGGAGAGGTTTTCTCGCGCCCACCGGTGGTGGTCGCAGCTGTGCGACTCGGCCACGATCGCCGACGACGTGTCCGTTCCCGGCAGTGGGCCGGTGGCCTTCGCCTCATTCACGTTCGCCGGCGGACCGGATTCCTCCTGTGTGATCGTGCCGGAATTCCTGGTGGGTCGGCGGGACGGCAAGTCCTGGCTGACCGTCATCGGCGACGCTCCGGAACCCGACCTGACCACCCGAACGATCACCGGAGCCGCGCCAGCTGTGAGGGAGTTCCCCGGTAGCCGTTCCGCGCAACAGTGGTGCGACGCCGTAGATGAAGCGGTTGCCCGGATCAAGGCGGGCGGGCTGGACAAGGTCGTGCTCGCCCGCGACGTGCTGCTGCGTACCTCGGAACCAATCGACTCCCGTGGTCTTCTATACCGGCTGTCCGAGCAGTACCCAGCCTGTTGGACCTTCGCCGTCGACGGCCTGGTGGGGGCGACTCCGGAACTCCTGGTGCGACGCACCGGCGCGGCGGTCACCTCCCGGGTACTCGCCGGGACGGTCCACCGGGATTCCGACCATGGGGAGGACGATCGACTGGCCGAGGCGCTCATGACGTCGGACAAGGACCTCGTGGAGCACCTGTACGCGGTGGATTCCGTGAGGGCTGCCCTGGCCGCCCACTGCACCGATCTTAACGTTCCCGAGACTCCGAGCCTGCTGCCGCTGGCCAATGTCCAGCACCTCGCCACCGACGTCACAGGGCTGCTTGCCGATGACGCGTCGGCGATCGCGCTCGCCGCCTCCTTGCATCCGACCGCCGCGGTCTGTGGAACCCCCACCGAATGGGCGGCCGGGGTGATCGCTGAGCTCGAGCGGATGGACCGCGGACGCTATGCGGGGCCGGTGGGGTGGGTGGACGCCCATGGCGACGGCGAGTTCGGCATCGCCCTTCGATGCGGTCAACTCGGGGCCGGCGACACCAGCATCCGGCTATTCGCCGGCTGCGGGATCGTGGCAGGTTCCACACCGGCATCGGAGTTGGCGGAGTCCGAGGCCAAGCTCGATGCCATGCGCGGCGCCCTGTCCTGACGGGTCGTCAGCTCTGCAGGGCCGTTGCGACCCGCCGGTCGATGCGCCGCAACAGGTCGGCCTCGGCCGCGCGGGTCCCCACCGAGGCGACGATGACCCGCACTCCGCCAGCCGCGAGGTCCTCGGCGAGCGCCTGGCCGAATTCGGCCTGCGACGTCACAGCGCGGACGCTCACCAGCGTGGCCCGGGCGACCGCCGCGCAGTCACGGCCGGTGGGAGTGCCGAAGACCCGCTCGAAGTCCTGGGCGTACTCAGGGCCACCCTGTTCGAGAATGGAGAAGATGCCGCCGCCATCGTTGTCCACGACGACGATGACCAGGTCGGGACGGTGCTCGCCCCCGGGGACCAGCAGGCCGTTGACGTCGTAGAGGAAGGCGAGATCACCCATCATGGCCACGGCGGGCCCACCCCGGAGCACCGCGTCACCGCCCGGGTCATCGAGCAACTCCAACGCCTCATCCCACGGACTTCCGGCCCGCTGGTAACCGGCCGCCGCTCCCCAAGCGGTGCTGACGAGGCCGTCGATACCGGAGACGCCACGGTTGCCGATCACGAACGGCGGCATCGGCTCGACCGGCATGAGGGCGTCGACGTGTCGGGCCGACCACGAGGACCCGAGTACCAGCAGCCCGGTGTCCCCGATCCCCGTCCAGACCGCGCGGGCCACCGCCGGCGCCGAGAAACCCGAGGCGGCCACCTCCTCGGCGATGATCTCCTCGGCGAGATCGTCCGCCGTGAGCCAGCCCGCGGTCCAGTCGTCGCCGGCACGGCAGACCTCCGCCGGCGCAGGTACGGCTGATACCACCACGTCCGCGGTCCGCTGCGGGTCCAGCGGCGAACGAGCCGCGCGCGGGTCCACCGCGACGTGTAGCCCGGCGCTGCGGATCAGGGCGTCGACGGAGCGGCTGAGTCCCACCCGTCCGACGGTCACGACCACGTCGGGGGTGTGGGAGGCCCGGAAGTCGGGAACCGTCAGCAGCACCGGGGCATGGGCGATCACGGTGCCACCGTCATGGGCATTGCCGCTCGGTTCGCATATCAGCGGCCAGTTCAACGACTCAGCCAGGATTGTCGCCTCGGACGGGTACGGCTCCCCCGCAGGCAGGTCGCCGACGACGACAACACCGCGCATCGGACCCGGCCGTCTGCCGAGTTGTTCCAGGACCGAGTCGAGCGCCAACCCGGCGACGGAGACCAATCGGCCATCGAGGGTCCACGGCAATCCCGCTGATCGCCCAGCCGTCTCCAACTCCCAATCGAAGTCCCCCGAATCACCGTGATCGAGCAATGGAGCCCGTAGCCCGAGGTTCAGGTGCACCGGCCCCGGGTCCACCGCTGATGTGGCCGCGGAGACGAGCTGGCTGACTGTCGAACGCCAGTACCGGCCGACTCCGGCACGGGCCGCCGGTGTCTCCAGGTCCGCTGCGGCCCGCAGGTAGCCGCCGAAGATCCCGGGTTGCACGATCGTCTGATTCGCCCCTACGCCCCGCAATTCCGGCGGCCGGTCGGCGGTGACGAGGACCAGCGGGACATCTGAGGCATCGGCCTCGACCACCGCCGGCAGCAGGTTCGCCACCGCGGTACCCGAAGTGCAGATGACGGCGGTCGGAGCGCCGGTGGCTCGGGACAGGCCGAGCCCGGTGAACCCCGCCGACCGTTCATCGACCCGGACGTGCAAGCTGAGCCCGCCCTCACGTTCTGCTTCGGCGACGGCCAGCGCTAGGGGAGCCGAACGCGACCCCGGTGACAGCACCACGTCCGTCACGCCACAGCGCAGCAGCTCGTCGACAATCACTCGGGCCGCGGCCACCGCAGGGTTCACAGGTCGGAGTCTGCCAAACGTTGGCCCAATCGCGCCCGGGTACCGGCCGTCCATGCCTGACGCAACCGTTGCAGCCATCTACCGCGCTCGGACTCGGACACCCTGGCCGCGGCCTGCGCCAGCAGTTGGTCGTCGCAGCGAGCCCGGTAATCGGTTCGCATGGTGCCGTCCTCGGCCAACAACGGATCGCCCACCAGGTCGGCGGCCAGCAATGTTCCGGTTCCGAGGCCGCAGTCGTGGTCCAGTTCAGGAAGTGCCGCAGCGAACGCCAGCGTCTGCGCCAGGCCGACCGATGTGTCCAGGGCGCACGACGCCACGGTCGGGATCCCCGCCTCAGCGACGACGTCGAGGGCACGACGAACACCTCCGAGCGGGGTCGGCTTGACCACGATCACATCTGCCGCTGCGGCCCTGGCCGCGGCAATCGGGTCGCTCGACCGCCGGATCGACTCGTCCGCTGCGATCGGGACGCCGCTTCGACGACGCACCTCGGCGAGGCCACCGAGGTCCGGGCACGGTTGCTCGGCGTACTCCAAACCGCCTGCAACCCGTTCCAACACGGCCAGTGCGGCACATGCCTCGTCAGGTTGCCAGGCGCCGTTCGCGTCCACCTTGATGTGACCACGGAAGGTTTCCGCCACTGCCGCGACCCGGTCGGCATCGGATGCCAGCGAGCCCCCCGCCTCGGCGACCTTCACCTTCGCGGTCCGGCAGCCCCGCTCAGCCGCTGCTGCCCTCGCGAGTTCGGCCGCCCGCTCGGGCGTCACCGCGGGGATGATCGCGTTGACGCCGACTGCTTCGCGTACCGGTCGGGGGACTCCGAGGAAGGCGGCCTCGACGGCTGCGTCGAGCCAACGGCTCGCCTCGTCGGGGCCGTACTCCTCGAAGGGGGCGAACTCCCCCCAGCCTGCGGGACCTTGGAGCACGATGCCCGTGCGGGTTGTGACCCCCCGGAATCGGTCGCGCAACGGGACCGCGAATACGGTCGCGGCATCGATGAGGGTCTGGAGTCGAGGGTCGGCAGGCACCATGGACTCAGGGCCGGCGAGGGAACTGCCCGAAGTCGGGTTCCCGCTTCTCCTTGTAGGCGTCGCGACCCTCTTGGGCCTCCTCGGTCATGTAGAACAACAGCGTGGCATCGCCGGCCAACTGCTGCACGCCGGCAAGACCGTCGTCCGCGGCGGTGTGGGAGGCCTTCAACATCCGTAGCGACAGCGGTGACAGGGCGAGCATCTCCTTGGCCCAGGCCACTGTCTCGATTTCCAGGTCGGCCAGCGGCACCACCTGATTCACCAGACCCCAGTCGTACGCCTGCTCGGCGCCGTACTGCCGACACGTGTACCAGATCTCCCGGGCACGCTTCTGCCCCACGATTCGCGCCAGCAGCCCCGACCCGTACCCCCCGTCAAACGAGCCAACCTTGGGCCCGGTCTGTCCGAATCGGGCGTTGTCGGCCGCGATGGTCAGGTCGCACACGACGTGCAGGACGTGACCGCCACCGATCGCGTAACCGGCCACCATGGCGATCACCGGTTTGGGCAGCCGCCGGATCTGGATCTGGAGATCGAGAACATTGAGCCGGCCGATGCCGCGTTGGGCGACGGCGTCATCGCCGAGGTAGCCATCGTTGCCCCGGACCACCTGGTCGCCGCCGGAGCAGAAGGCCCAGTCGCCCTGCCCGGTGAGGATGATGACCCCGACCTCGTCGTCGTCGCGCGCCTTCCCGAACGCCCGCTCCAACTCGAAGAGGGTCTGTGGCCGGAACGCGTTGCGCTTCTCGGGCCGATTGATGGTGATCTTGGCCATGCCGTCGGCGACATCGTATGTGATGTCGGAGAAGTCCCCCGATCGCTGCCACTGCGCCGCCGGGATCATGGACGAGTAGGCCGGGTCGGTCATCGCCGGGCTGTCCTCGGCGACGACGGGGGGCAGTGGGTATCGGTCGCGGGTGTCCACTTCGGGTCAGACTCCTACAGGTCTCTGGTGGGTCGGGCCGCCTCGGGATCCCGGGCGACTCCTAGGCTAATGGGGATGCCGTCGACCCCCGCAGGGCGCTCCCTGCAGACCCTCGAGCTGCCCGCCGGACCTGCGGGTGTGGCGATGCTCTTCACAGCACTGTCGCAACGGCTGCTCGCCGACGGCCCCCCGATCGCGCTGGTGTCCGCGGGCGGGTCACAGACGGTCGCCGAGACCCAACGCCGCGCCGTCACCCCTACGCCCGAAACCCGGCTGCCGGAGGACCTGGCGGTGATCTGCCCGACCAGTGGATCGACCGGGGCACCGCGCGGGGTTCTGCTGACCGAGGCGAACCTGCGGGCCGCTGCGCGGATGAGTGACGCCGCGCTGAACGGTCCCGCCGCGTGGTTCATCGCCTTGAATCCTGCCGCAGCTGGGGCGCTTGCGGCCATCACCCGGTGCGTCCTCGGTGACACTGCTCTGGGCGCCTGGTCAGCGCTGGGTGCGGGCGCGCCCTTCGACCCGGTGGGCCTGCTCGACGAACTTGCCGGATTCGTCGGCGCCAGCGAGACGGCCGGTCTCCCTGTCCGAACCTCGCTGGTCTCCACGCAACTGGCGCGGCTACTCGCCCTGGAGGGTGCGGCGGAGGTTCTCTCACGCTTCGATCGGATCCTGTTGGGCGGCGGGGCCATCCATCCCTCACTGCTGGGCCGCTATCGAGCGGCTGGACTGCCGGTGGTGCGCACCTACGGCATGACAGAGACCACAGGTGGCTGTGTGTACGACGGTCGGCCGCTGGGAGGCACCCGGCTCGCGATAGTCGATGAGGAGATCGTCGTCAGCGGGCCGACCGTTGCGGCCGGCTACTGCGGCTCCCCTTCCGGTGGCGCGGCCCACTTCGAAGGCCGGCGTCTGTACACCGGCGACCGTGGTGACCTCGTCGGCGGTCAGCTGGTGGTCGGGGGTCGACTCGACGATGTCGTGGCGGTGCGCGGTGCGAATGTCGACCGGGGGGCGGTCGAGCGATTGCTGGCGAGCGTCCCCGGGGTCCTGGAAGCCGCAGTGGCGGCTATCCCCGACGAGAGCCACGGAGCGCGGCTCATCGCCTTCGTGGTGGGACGGGCCGATCCGGCCATCCTGAGGGCCGCCGTGGCCGACGGCCTCGGATCGGCCGCAGTCCCGACCGTGGTCACGGTGCCGGACCTGCCCCGGCTTTCTGGGGGCAAGGTGGACCTGCCATCGTTGATGGCCGAGGCATCCCAGCAACCGGAGGGCCGATGACCGCCGTGAAACTGTGGTGGGCCGGGGCGCGCCCGAGAACCCTTCCCGCAGCAGTAGCGCCGGTTGCGGTCGGTTCGGGGGTCGCCGCCTTCCAGAGCACCAGGGACTACCGGGCTACCGATCTGTTGCTCGCGGGGCTCTGCCTGGTGGTGGCCCTTGCCCTGCAGGTCGGCGTCAACTACGCCAACGACTACAGCGACGGCGTTCGCGGCACCGACGAGGCGAGGGTCGGACCCGTGCGCCTGGTCGGATCCTCGTTGGTGGCCCCGCACCTTGTTCGGCGGGCGGCCTTCGTGTGCTTCGCAGTGGCTGGTGCTGCCGGTCTGGCGCTTGTGGCGATCTCAGGACTGTGGTGGTTGCTGCCGATCGGATTGGCAGCGGTAGCGGCTGCCTGGTTCTACACGGGTGGCCCACGACCGTACGGCTATGCCGGTCTCGGTGAACTGTTCGTGTTCGTCTTCTTCGGTCTGGTGGCGGTGGCGGGCACTGCAGCGGTGCTCATCGGGAGCCTCACGTTGCTCGGGGTGCTGGCCGGGGTACCGGTTGGGATGCTGGCGTGTGCCCTGCTCGTGGTGAACAACCTGCGAGACATCGACACCGACCTGCCGGCGGGGAAGCGCACCCTGGCCACCCGCATCGGTGATCAACGAACCCGCGTCCTGTACTTGTCGCTGATCTGGCTCCCGTTCGTCATCGCGGTGGCACTCACGATCGCTGGTTTGATCTCCGACACCTGGCCCGAATTCGCCGCCCTGCCGATCATCATCGTTCCGTTGGCAGCGGCCCCAGCACGCGCCGTGCGCAACCACGCGACGGGTCCGGCGCTGGTGACCGTTCTCGGGGCGACGGCCCGGGTACATCTGGTGTTCAGCCTGCTCTTCGCGATCGGGCTGACCCTGTCCGCGCCCTGACGGTCCAGGCCTCAGAGTCGCTGAGCCCGGCGACGCCTCAGAGCAGGTCGTCCTCGGCGGTCTTCGACTTCTCGATCCTGTTGTTGATCTTCGTGAAGCGTTCCGCCACTCGGGCAGAAAGGGCCTCGCGCCACTTGGCCAGGACCACGAACGAGATGAGGCCCGAGATGAGAAAGGCGAGCACCAGGAGCAGGAATCCGCGGGCCCCAACGAGGTAGAGGATGCCAGCCACAACGGCCAGCAGAACTAGCCGGGCGCCGGTGTACAGGAGGCCTGCGTGGCGGGGACCGGAAACAACCGTGGTTGTGGGGTCGTGCTCGGCGGTGGTCGTCTCCGCGCTTGGGTCGAATCCAACGGGCTCGGTGGCGGGCGCGGCGCCCTTATCGTCGGTCACGAAGACAAGGGTACGCCGCGGCTTTCGCAACCGGGCAAGCCGCCGTAGGGTGTGCGCGTGGGCCGACTGCTGATCCTCGCCATTCCGTTGGCGATCACCGTGTACGCGTTCATCGACGTGCTGTCGATGCACGACGAACGGTTTCTGCGCGGGCCCAAGTGGCTGTGGGCGGTGGCGGTGCTGCTGCTTCCGCTGGTGGGCGCTATTGCCTGGTTCGCCTTCGGCCGGCCTCGCCGTACCCGACAGGTTCCACGCAGCCAAGGGCCCGACGACGACGCCGAGTTCCTGAAGGACCTGCAGTGGCGGGCACAGCAGCAGCGAAAACCGGGCGTCGACGAGGACGGATCGACAGCGTCCTGATCGCTGCTCCGATGCCGCGGGCTGGCACTCGATGCCCGGGCATCACCCGGCATGACCCGGCAGCATTCAGCGGCGCCCGCCCAACGCGGTGAGCCATCTAGACGCCCGCGTAGGAGTGCAAACCGGTGATGAAGATGTTCACGCCGAAGTAGTTGAACAAGAAGGCCGCGAAACCCAGCAGCGCGATGTAGGCCGCACGACGACCCTTCCACCCGGCCGTAGCCCTGGCGTGCAGGTAGCCGGCGTACAC
>CAYMPK010000034.1:10721-16482 GCA_964392145.1 uncultured Actinomycetes bacterium
TGATGAAGGCCCAGGTCTCTTTCGGGTCCCAACCCCAGTAACGACCCCACGCGTTCTCCGCCCAGATCGCGCCTGCAATGACGGCGAACGTCCACAGCGGGAACACGAACGCGGTGACCCGATAGGCCAGTCCGTCCAACTTGGTCGCGTCGGGCAGCCGGGAACTCAGCCAGCCGGTCACCACGCCACCGTTTGCGCGGCGTTCCGCCCGCTCCCTGACCAGGTACAGCGACGACAGCGAGGCGGACAGCGTGAAGCCGCCGGCACAGATGACAGCCGCGGACACATGGATGACCAGCCACCAGCTCTTCAGCGCCGGAACGAGTTGGGCCGATTCGGTGTACAGCACGGTGACGGCCAAACCCAGGGTCAGCAGCACCAGGCCGGTGATGAAAACCCCGAGCCAACGCAGGTCGTTGCGGAGCGAGGCCAGCAGGAACACGATCGCGACGGCCAGCGCGGCCGTGATCGAGAACTCGTACATGTTGCCCCACGGCACCCGACTCGCCGAAAGGCCACGCAAGACGACCCCGATCAGCAACAGGCCGGTGCTCAGCCAGGTCAGCGCCATCGCGATGTTGCCGGAACGTCGTCCAGGTGCCAGCGGCTCGGCCGGCGAGTCCGCCACTGGGGTCGGGGGCAGGCTGTCGGCGCCTACGCCCACGGCCACCGGGACCCGGGCACGTGCCGGAGTACTGCGCCCCCTGGTGGCGGCCAGCGTAACCGCGAAACTGATGTAGGCGAGGGTGAAGGTGGTCATTGCCGCATACACGAACTGATTGGACAGTGAGGCAAGTCCAGCGTTCACGATCGTCCTCCTTGCGGGTCGTCCTGGGTCAGGTGCAACGCGTCGGCGAGCTCGGCGGTATCGCGGTCGACGGCGGCGTTCTCCGTGCGTGACAGGCCCGCCACCGTGACGAGCGTACGGCCTGCCGGGTCGACGCTTGCGCGCACCCACACCCGACGTCGCCGGACGAACAACGAAAGTAGCAATCCGAAGATCGCCGCCAGACCCGCGACGAGGGCCAGTTCCTTGCCCGGATCCTTCGAGACGTTGAACGAGACCCACTCGTCGGCTTTGACGAACTCGATGCTGCCCGCTTTGTCCGGTAGTTGCCAGGTCTGTCCGGGCCGAAGCGATTCCAGCCCCACCTTGGTCATCTTGGAGGTGTCGAGGCGGAAAACCGACTGCGGTTTGCCAGAGTCCAGCCCGAGGTCCCCCTGCCAAGCCGACATGAACAGCGCCGGCGCATCCTGGGCGGGGAACACCGATACGGGACCGCGACTCATGTCGATCGTGGCCGTGGGCAGGAAGATTCCCTGGAAACCCAATTCCGGATCGGCATCCGGCACCTTGATCACCCCGGTGGAGGTGAACTGCTTGTCGCGCGGCAGGAACACCACCGAGTCGTCAAAGATGACCTTGCCGGCGGCATCGCGGACGATCACGTGCGGGGCGTAGCCATGACCTTGCAGGAAGACTTTGGCCCCGTCGATCACGAGAGGCGAGTTGACCTCGATCCGACCCCGGTCCTCGGGTTGGCCAGGTGCGGAGCGGTAACTGACCGCCGCCGAGTACTGCCGCGGCGCCCCGTTCTGGTCGCCGCCTCGTTGGAACACCGCCCAGAAGTCGTCCACCTTGACCGTGAAGGGTGGCAGGTCCTGCTTGTTGACCAGGCGACCTGCGGAGAAGGTGTCGTACTGGGTGAGGGTGTTGGAGAAGCCCTGACCCTCCTTCACGATCACCTGACCGCGCCAACCGAACATGCTGCCTATCCCCAAGCCGGCGAGCAGAACCAACATCGACAGGTGGAAGACCAAGTTCCCGGTCTCCCGCCAGTAGCCCTTCTCCGCCGACACCCACGGGTCTGCCGGATCGTCGGATACCCGGACCCGCCACCTCTTGGCCCGCAACCATTTCTCCGCCTCGGCAACCGACTCCTCGGCCGACCTCGCTGCGGCACCCCGGTGCAGACCCTGCATCCGCTCAAGCCGGGACGGCGCGGCCGGCGGCCGGCGTCGCAGGGCACGAACCTGGTCGATGGTCCGCGGAACGATGCACCCGGTGAGCGAGACACACAACAGCAGGTAGATGGCCGCGAACCAGGGCGCCGCGAACACGTCGAACAGGGAGAAGCGGTCGAGCCAGGGGGCCAACGCCGGATGGTTGGTGAAGTAGTCGTCCACAGCGATCGGGTTGGAGCCGCGCTGCGGGAACAGCGAACCCGGAACGCTGGCAAGCGCCAGCAGGAAGAGCAGGATCAGGGCCACCCGCATGCTGGTCAACTGACGCCAGAACCACCGACCCCAGCCGCGTGCGCCGAACCGCGCGGAGGGCCCGGGGTCGGGTCCCCGGGTGTCCTCCGGGGGTGCGATGGTCGTGCCGCCGGCGCTCACAGCGGCACCTCGAAGGATCCGGTCCAGGTGCGCATCTCGATGGTGAGGTCGTTCCACACCCCGGTGACCAGCAGCACGCCGATCACGATGAGCAGGCCGCCGCCGATTCGCATCACCAATGCATAGTGCGACTTGACCCAGCTGAGGGTGCCCGCGAGTCGACGGAAGGCCAACCCGATCAGGATGAAGGGAACCCCCAACCCCACGCAGTAGGCCAAAGACAACAGTGCGCCGCGCAGCGCCGAGGCCTCGGTGAACGCCAGTGTCTGCACGGCCGCGAGCGTCGGACCGATGCACGGCGTCCAGCCGATCCCGAACAGCGCGCCGAGCAGCGGCGCCCCCCAGAGCCCGATGACCGGTGCCCGGTGGAACCGGTACTCACGCTGAAGGCCGGGCAGCCAACCCATGAAACCGAGGCCGAGGATGATCACGAGAACACCCATCACGCGGGTGATCACGTCCTGATACTCCAGCAGCAGATCGCCGAGGGCCCCGAACAGCGCCCCGTAGGACATGAACACGACCGTGAAGCCGGCGATGAAGCCCAGCGTGCCGATCAGCACTCGGGAGGAGCGTCGGGTGGGGTCGGTCCCCGGGTCGACCGCCACGGACGTGGACACGGCGGTGTCGACGGCGGAATCGCCACGCCCACCTTCGGCGTGGACGCGGCTGGGCGGCGCGGCGGCGGTCTCCGACGGTGCGGTCATCCCGAGTTCTGCCCCCGTCAGCCCGGTGATGTACGACAGGTAGCCGGGCACCAGTGGCAGCACACACGGCGACAGGAACGACACCAGACCGGCGGCCGCAGCGATGGGTAGTGCCAGCAGCAGGGACCCCTGGGCCACTGTGTCCGCCGCCGCCAGCGGGATCACTGCGACTCCTTCACCAAGGTGTCGAGGATGCCGGTCAACCTCGTCTCGTCCACCCGGCCGAGGATGCGGGCAGCGACCCTGCCCTGCGCGTCGATGAAGATCGTCGACGGGATCGACTGCGGTGGCAAGGTGTCACGGAAGGCCAACTGCAGCTGACCATCGGGGTCAGGCAGGTTGGGGTAGGTGATGCCGTACTTGGCGACGAACTCCTTTGCAGCGGTCTCCGAATCGCGGGTGTCGATGCCCACGAACCGGACACCCTGGGGCGCCATCTTCTTGTAGGTGCGTTCCAGCGTCGGCGCCTCAGCCCGACATGGCGCGCACCACGAGGCCCACACGTTGATCGCCGTGACGTGGCCCTTTTGGTCGGCCAAGGACCACGGCTTGCCGTCCAGCGTGGTCCCCTGCAGGTCAGGCGCCGGCTTACGCTCGGCGTCGGTGAGGACGACTGCCGAGCCGTCCCCCGCGACGTATCCTGCGCCTGCGGCGGGCTTCGCCTCAGATGCGGCCGGAGACGACCCACAACCAGCCAACGCCACGCCTGCGAGCAGCGCGGCGCCGACGACCGAAGCGGTGGTCCTCCTCGTGGCGTACACGGGTTAAGCGCCCACACCTTTCGTGCTCTGCTCCAGCAGGTCCGCCGATGGCTCGCTGTACAGCACCGCCTCGAGCTCGTGTCCCTCGTAGACCAAAGAGGTGAGGGAGGCCAACGAACACTGCCGGTTGGCGGGGTTGTGCACGAATCGACGGCCCTCGAGGTACAGCCGTGTGATCCAGATCGGCAACTGGTGGCTGACCAGCACCGCCTCGTGGCCCTCTGCCAGAACCCTGGCGTTCTCCACGGCGGCGGACATCCGGGCGGCCACGTCCCGGTACGGTTCGCCCCAGCTCGGTTTGAACGGGTTGCGAAGGTGGGGCCACACCCGGGGGTTGCGCAGGACGCCGTCGCCGACCGAAACCCGCTGCCCCTCGAACACATTCGTCGCTTCCAGCAGCCGATCGTCGAGCTCGACGGGTAGTTCATGGCTGGCGGCTATGGGCGCGGCGGTCTCCTGCGCCCGCTCCATGGGAGAGGACCAGATGACCACGACGTCGCGCCCCTGCAGTGCCAGCGCGGCGCGGTCCGCCATCTCACGCCCGAGGTCGGAGAGGCTGAACCCGGGCAGCCGCCCGTAGAGCACCTTGTCGGGGTTGTAGACCTCACCGTGGCGCAGCATGTGCACGATGGTGCGACTCACGGCCCCTCCTCCTCAGTCGACGCGGGCCGCTGCCTCGGCAGCGGCCGGCAGGGCGGCAGCGATCCGCTCCAGCGAATCTTCGTCGTGCGCAGCGCTGACGAACCAGGCCTCGTAGGCCGAGGGTGGCAGCGAGACGCCGTGGTCAAGCATCGCATGGAAGAACCGGGCGTATGCAGCCGTGTCCTGGGTTCTGGCCTGGTCGTAGTCGCGGACATCCGAATCGACGAAGAAGATGCTGAAAAGGTTCCCGGCCCGCTGAAGCCGGTGCGGGACTCCGGCCGCGGACAGCGCCTGTGTGGCGAGGTCGCCGATCGCGCGGGAAACGTGGTTCAGGTCGGTATAGACCGCCTCGGTGCAGTTCTGCAGCGTCGCCAGACCGCAGGCCGACGCGACTGGATTGCCCGACAGCGTGCCGGCCTGGTAGACGGGCCCTGCCGGCGCCAGAACCGCCATCACATCTGCGCGCCCGCCGAAGGCCGCCACCGGCAGTCCGCCACCGATGACCTTGCCGAAGGTGAACAGATCGGCGGTGTCCTGCCCGTCGGGCCCGGCGATGCCGAACCAGCCGGATCGCGACACCCGGAAGCCGGTCATCACCTCGTCGGAGATCACGAGCGCGCCGTCCGCGTGGGCGGTGGCCGAGATCAGCGTGTCGAATCCGTCCGCGGGCGGAACGACCCCCATGTTGGCCGGCACCGCCTCCGTGATGACCGCGGCGATCTCGCCGGGATGGGCGGCGAAGGCGGCACGGAGCGCGTCGAGGTCGTTGTAGGGCAGCACGATCGTGTCACCGGCCGCGCCAGCGGTGACGCCGGCCGAACCGGGACGCGCGAACGTCGCTATCCCCGAACCAGCCTCGGCGAGCAGTGCGTCGCGCCACAGCACGCGGTTGGCACGGGCGAAGTCGCGCAGCAGCAGCACCGGGTGCACGCTGCGCCGCGGGTACCGCGCGCCGCTGTCGGGCACGCCCAGGTTCAGCAGCGCGGCCAGCGCGTACACCGCCAGCAAGGCGGCCAGCCGCGCGGCGCGGGCCGGCAACACCAAGGGCTGCGCCAGCGGCGGGCCCTTGCGCTTGAGGATGTCGAGCACCACACCATCGCCGCCGGGTTGCAGGCGGGCCAGCAGGCGCAACACCGCCGGCGACGACTCGCTCTGCGCCCGGGCCGGGCGCATCACGAACAGCAGCTTGCCGTGTTCGGCGGCGGCCATCTGCAGACGCCGCAGCTGGTCGGCCCGGGCCTGCGGCAGCCAGCC
>CAYMPK010000035.1:0-16066 GCA_964392145.1 uncultured Actinomycetes bacterium
GAGGGTTCGAGTCCCTTCGCCTCCACCCCCACGTCGCTGCTGCCTGCCCTCATGGAAAGATGACTCCGTGGCCAATCAGCAGATCGCGACGCTCCGAACCAACCACGGCGATATTCGGGTGGAACTCTTCGCCAACCATGCGCCGAAGACAGTCCGCAACTTTGTCGGGCTGTCCGACGGCACACTTGAATGGACGGATCCGAAGACCGGCAAGCCCGGGGAAGGTCCGTTGTACTCCGGTGTGGTGTTCCACCGCATCATCCCGGGATTCATGATCCAGGGCGGAGACCCACTGGGTACCGGCACTGGCGGTCCCGGCTACCGGTTCGCCGACGAGATCCACCCGGAGCTGCAGTTCGACCGCCCCTACCTGTTGGCGATGGCGAACGCAGGTCCGAACACCAACGGCTCCCAGTTCTTCATCACTGTGGCGCCCACAGCATGGTTGAACACCAAGCACACCATCTTCGGCGAGGTCGCCGACCAACCCAGCAGGGATGTGGTCGATGCGATCGCCGGGGTCCCGACCGCCCGAGGTGACCGCCCCGTGCAGGACGTGATCATCGAGGGTATCGACGTGGAAGAGGTCGCCAGCTGAGCTCCGAGCAGGCGGCCGGCGGGTCGACGGCGGCACCGCCGCATTGCGCCTGGCATCCGGATCGGGAGACCTACATCGCCTGCTCGCGCTGCGATCGGCCTATCTGCCCGGATTGCATGACGGCAGCCCCAGTCGGCTTCCAGTGCCCCGACTGCGTGGCAGCCGGCGCTCAGGTCACACAGCAGGCCCAACGCGCGATATCCCAAGATCGCCCGCTGGTGTCGTGGGGGATCATCGCCGTCTGCGCGGTGGTCTTCGTGCTCCAGTTCGCCCTGGGCAGTGATCAGGTCATCACCTACTTCGGGATGTGGCCGGTCGCCATCGCTTCGGACGGCGAGTGGTACCGGCTGCTCACCTCGGTGTTCCTGCACGCCGGGATCCTGCATATCGCCTTCAACATGTATGTGTTGCTGGTGCTGGGCCCGCCGTTGGAGCGGGCCCTCGGCCATCTGCGATTCCTGGTGCTCTTCTTGCTTGCCGGACTGGGCGGGGCGGTCGCATCGTTCGCGTTCTCCGCGCCGACCACCATCTCGGTCGGAGCCAGCGGCGCCATCTTCGGCATCATGGGCGCCCTGGTAGTGGCGGGTCGGCGATTGCGCTGGGACATCACGCAAGTCGTGGTCCTGATCGCCATCAACATTGTGATCGGCTTCGTCTTCGGATCCGGAATCGATTGGCGGGCGCACCTGGGCGGCTTGGTGACCGGGGCAGCCGTCGCTGCGCTGATGGTGCTGCCCGCCCATGACACCCGCCGAAGGTACGTCGAGGTTGGCGGGGTCGTGGTGGTGCTGGCCCTGCTGGTCGCCGGTGCGGTGCTCAGGGCCGGCCAACTGGCGTTGGTCGGCTGAGCGCCGGGCCGCACGCCCCCCATCTGCCAGGCAGGTGTCGCGCAGGGTAGTCAGCCGTGGTGCTGCGGCCGAGTGCTCGGTCCGTCGGACTTCATCGTCAACGTGGGTGTGTCCCCAAGTTATCCACAGGCTGGGGATGAACTACACGGGTGTAAGCCCCAGCTTTGTGATCTAGGTCATAAGTATCCGGGCCGCCACGACTACGCACAGCAATCGTGATGCGGAAGGGCGTGAATCAGGCGTGGTCGGAGAACGTCCAGAACCCTACTTCCACTTCGTGGAAGCGATGAAACCCCCTGCGAGGAAAGCGAAACCGATGACTACGTTCCACCAGCCCAGGGTCTTGACGAAGGGAGCATCCGGCGCTACGTAGTACACGACGATCCAGATCAGCCCGATCCCGAACAGCGCGAGCATCAGCGGGACGAGCCACCGTGGGGAGTCCAGCCGCACGGGCTTCGGCTTCTTCTTGGCCTTGTCCTTGCCGGCGGCTGTGGATGCCGAAGACGGATGCTTCTTCGGCACCGCCTTGGGGGTGGCAGGCTTCTTCGACGAGCTCACTTCCTGGTCGTCGTCGGACTTCGCCACGTTCGATCCCTTCTACTGCTAAGACCACCCGCTGTGGTGATGCGGACGGTCGCTCGGCCATGATGGACGCCGTGCCGGCTCGCATCCTGGTTGTCGACAACTACGACAGCTTCGTGTTCAACATTGTGCAGTACCTAGCCCAGCTGGGTGCGCAGTGCACCGTAGTGCGCAACGACGAAGTCGACGCCGACACGGCCCTCGACTTCGACGGGGTACTTCTGTCGCCGGGCCCTGGCACCCCGGCGGACTCGGGGGTCTGTCCGGAGATCATCCAGCGCTGCGGTGGCGAACTTCCGATCTTCGGCGTGTGCCTCGGCCACCAGGCAATCGCCGAGGTCTTCGGCGGTTCGGTAGTTCGGGCCCCGGAACTTCTCCACGGCAAGACGTCTCTGGTGACCCATCGGGGCCAAGGCGTGCTCGCCGGCCTACCCGACCCGTTCACCGCAACCCGATATCACTCCCTGGCGGTTGCCGACGTCGGATTCCCGGATTGCCTCGAGGTTACCGCGACCACCACTGAGAGTGGAGTGATCATGGCCTTGCGCCACCGAGAACTGGACATCGAGGGGGTGCAGTTCCACCCCGAGTCGGTGCTCACGGAGGGCGGTCACCTCCTGCTGGCCAATTGGCTCACGAGATGCGGCGACACCGACGCCGTCGCCAGGTCGGTCGGGCTGTCGCCGGTCGTCAGCCGTTAGCCGGTAGGTGCCACCAGGTTCGGCTGGCCGGTTTGAGCCGCCGGGGTCTGCACGTCCGGTGCCGCTTGTCCGCCGCCGTTCTGGGTAGCCGGCGCCGAAAGCGTCGGCTCCGGGCTCGGCGTCGACTGGGTCGGCGTCGGAGTGGTCGGCGTCGGTGTCGGCGTTGGAGTCGGCTGGGACACCGCGACAGTGATGGTGACCAGGGTCCCCTTTACCGCGGTCTGACCACCCTCCGGTGACTGAGCAAGGACGGTCCCGGGTGTCTCGGAGGACTCCTGGGTCGTGACATTCACCTGGAAACCGGCGTTGGCCAGGTCGCTCTTTGCCTGCGCCTCGCTCTTGCCAACCACCGAGGGAACCTTCACCTTGCCGTTGGACACGGTGATCCCGACTCGGCTGCCCGCGTCGACGTTGCTGCCCGCCGAGGGGCTCTGCTTGAGAACTGAGCCCTGAGGTTGGTCGCTATCGGTCTCAGCGACGGACCCGAGGTTCAGGTTCGAGTTCGCCAGCGACTGTCGAGCATCCTCGACGCTGGCCAGACCAACGAGGTTCGGCACACTGACCTTCTCCTTGCCAGCCGAGATCACGACATCTACGCCCTGGCCGGTCTCGAGCTGGGAGTTGGCCACGGGATCTTGGGAGATGATGGTGTTGGCCGGCTTGTCGGAGATCTGGGTGCGCTCGTTCCCGAGTTTCAGCCCGGAACGGGACAACGCGACGCTGGCCTCATCGGTGGTCAGACCGACGATGCTGGGAACGCTGACCTTGGTACCGCTGGAATTGGATGACAGCGACCGGCCCACGAAGACGGCCGCAACCCCGAGCAGGAGGATGACGGCCGCGATGGCGACCCACATCCAGGGGCTGCGTTTCTTCTCCTCATCCTCGGGCTCCAGATCCGTGCCAGGGGGCGGGGTTGCGCCACCGATCACCGACGTTGCCGCGACCCCTGCGGCAACCGGGATCGCGGCAGTGGCAGCGGGCGCCGGGGCAACCGCTGGGGCCAGGCCCTGCGCCGCCGTCACGGGCATGCCGGCGATGGCTCGTTCGACGTCGCTGCGGAAGTCCGATGCAGTCTGGTAGCGCTGTTCCCGGTCCTTTGCGAGCGCCTTGGCCACGATTGCGTCCAAGGCCGGGGGAATGCTGGGATCTATCGACGAAGGCGGTGGCGCCTCCTCACCGACGTGCTGATAGGCGACCGAAACGGGCGACTCCCCGGTGAAAGGGGGGCGCTCGGTGAGCAATTCGTAGAGCACACACCCGGTGCTGTACAGGTCGGATCGGGCATCGACGACCTCGCCCCGAGCCTGCTCAGGGGATAGGTATTGCGCGGTGCCCATCACCGTACTGGCGGCGGTCATCGTCGATGTCGAGTCGGCCAGGGCGCGGGCGATGCCGAAGTCCATCACCTTGACTTCGCCACCGCGGGTGAGCATGACGTTGGCAGGCTTGATGTCCCGGTGAACGATGCCATGCCGATGCGAGTAGTCCAACGCCGCGAGGATGCCGGCGGTTATCTCCAGCGCGCGCTCGGGGAGCAGCCGACGTCCGCTGGCCAGCAGTTGCCGCAGGGTGACGCCGTCCACGTACTCCATCACGATGAACGGCACGATCACGGTCTCGCCGTTCATCGTCAGGCGATCCTCGCCGGTGTCGTACACGGCGACGATGTTGGGATGGTTCAGCGCCGCGGCGGACTGTGCCTCTCGTCGGAATCGGGCCTGGAAGGAGGGGTCGCGAGCAAGGTCCGGGCGCAACAGCTTGATCGCGACTCGACGACCCAGACGTAAGTCCTGGGCTTCGACGACCTCGGCCATGCCACCCCGGCCGAGCTCCTCACCAAGTTCGTAGCGGTCACCCAATCGACCTGTCTCAGTCACGTCATTGCTCCTTCGCGAAGGGGTGGAGAGGCTGTTTGGGGCGCCGTGGGGCGACCTGGTCCGGCACGTCTATCTGCGTCACTGAAGCACCGCTTCCATGACCTGCCTGGCGATCGGCGCCGCCAGCTGGTTCCCGCTAACTTCCGTGGTTCCCGCGTTCTCCACGGTAACCGCGACAGCGATCTGGGGATTGTCGATGGGTGCCACCGCCACGAACCAGGCGACGTTCGGGCGGTTGCCGCCGGTTTCGGCTGTCCCGGTCTTTCCGCCGACGCGCACCCCCGGGATGGCGGCGTTGCTGCCGGTTCCCTGGTTGACGACCGCTTCCATCATTGTCAGCATCGAGGCGGCGTTCGCGGACGACACTGCGCGAGCATGCTCCTTGGGTTCGGTCTGCGAGAGTAACTGCAGGTCGGCACCTCTGGTGTCCTGCACCAGGTAGGGGTCCATGGTCACGCCGCCGTTGCCCAGCGAAGCACCCACCAGCGCCATCTGCATGCTCGAGGCCGTCACGTTGAACTGCCCAACAGCGCTTTGGGCGGTCTGTGCGGCATCGAGTCCGCGTGGATAGCGCGACGTGGCCGCGATCAGCGGCACCTTGAACGAGGTGTTGAAACCGAACTTGTCGGCCTGGTCGGCCAGGGCGGCATTGCCCAGCTCGTCGCCGAGGTAGGCGAAGGCAGTGTTGCAGGAGATCACCAGGGCCTGCTGAAGCGTCACCTTGTCGTTGGGGCCGCAGGCAGTCCCGAAGGTGTTGGGGATCGATTCGTTGGAGTTCGGCAGTGGGTACTGCGCGGGGCCGGGCAGTTCCGAGTCGGGGGTGTAGCGTCCGCTCTCCAGCGCGGCCGAGGAGACCACCAACTTGAACGTGCTGCCGGGTGGAGGTGTCGAGACCAGGGGTCGGTTGAGCAACGGCTGATCCGGGTCCTGCAGCAGTTGGTTGTAGTAGGCCGTGATCGCGGTCGGGTCATGACTGGACAGCTGGTTGGGGTCGAAGGACGGCGACTGCGCGAGCGCGAGGATGGCCCCCGTCTTCGGGTCTATGGCCGTAACCGATCCGACCTTGCCATCGAGGCCGTCGAAGGCCGCCTGCTGCGCCTGCGGATTGAGCGTCAAGGTCACGGCACCGCCCTTGACCGCGGCGCCACCGAAGAGCTGGCTGACCCGGTCGACGAAGAACTCAGCGCCGGTCCCGGAGAGCACGGGGTTCTCGGCCTTCTCGATTCCGGAGGCGCCGTAGACCATGGAGTAGAAGCCGGTGGCCGGAGCGTAGAGGGGTCCGTTGGAATAGGTGCGCAGGTACTTCAGATTGTCATTCGTCGGTTCCGACTTGGCCACCTGGGATGCCTGCACGAGGATGGGGCCACGCTCGCGGTCATACTCCTGCAGCAGCGTTCGGGAGTTGCCTGCCCGAGCCTTGATGCTGTCGGCCAGGAACACCTGCTGGAAAGACAGGTTGATCAACAGCGCCGCGAGCAGAACTCCCAGCACCAAACCGAGGCGGCGGATCTGATTGTTCATTGGGTCATCGCCGATGCCTCTTGGCCCTCGGCCGGCACTGCCGAGGGTTGGGGCCTTCGGGCGCGGTCAGAGATCCGCAGCACCAGCGCCACCATGATCCAGTTCGCGAGCAGCGCGGACCCGCCGTAGGCGAGGAAGGGCGTCGTCAGACCGGTCAGAGGGATGAGGCGCGTGACGCCGCCGACGACCACGAAGACCTGCAAGGCGAGGACGGTGGCCAGTCCTACGGACAACAGCTTGCCGAATGGGTCCCGCACTGCGATCGCCGTGCGCAGGGAGCGCTCCACGACGATCGCGTAGAGCAGCAGAACGGCCATCAGGCCGGTGAGTCCGATCTCCTCGCCCAACGAATCGGCGATGAAGTCCGACTGTGCGAACGGGATGAACTGCGGGAAGCCCTGGCCCCAACCGGACCCGAGCAGGCCGCCGCTGGCAAGACCGAACAGGCCCTGCGACAACTGGTACGACTGGTCCTGGGAATAGGCCCAGGTGTCGAGCCAGGTCTCCACCCGGATCTGCACGTGTCCGAACAGGAAGTAGCCGAGGACGCCACCCACCGCGAGCAGTAGCGCACCGATCGCGAGCCAGCTCCGGCGTCCGGTGGCGACGTAGAGCATCACCACGAACAACCCGAAGAACATCAGCGCAGTGCCCAGGTCCTTCTCGAACGCGAGCACGCCCAGCGCGACGAACCAGGCGACCATGATGGGTCCGAGGTCGCGACCTCGGGGGATCCCCAAGCCGAAGACCTTCTTCCGGACGATCGCCAACGAGTCGCGTTTGAGCACGAGGTAACCCGCGAAGAAGATCGTGAGGAGGATCTTCGCGAACTCGGAGGGTTGGAACGACAACGGCCCCAGTCGGATCCACAGGGTCGCGCCGTTGATGTTCGCACCGATGCCGGGGACCAGTGGCAACAGCAGCAGGACCACCCCGGCGAGCATCGCGGTGTAGGTGAAACGCTGCAACCGACGGTGGTCTCGGACGACGATCAATGTGAGTGCGAACATCACGAGCGCCAGCACCAGCCACGTGAACTGGGTCTCGGCCAGCGCTGTGGGGATCTTGCTCCCGTTGCCTTCAGCCTTGATCCGGGCGGCGAGATCCAGCCGGTGGATCATCGCCAGCCCGATCATGTTCAGTAGCGCGACGGCCGGTAACAGATATGGATCCGCGTAGGTCGCGAAGACCCGGACGATCACGTGGGCTGCCAGCAGCATGGCTGCGAAAACGCCCACCTGGGCCCAGAAATCCAGCGGTAGTTTCTGGAGAACCGCCAAGTCGACGCTGGCATACGCATAAGCGCCGACCCCGATCGCCAACAGCAGCAGCAGCAACTCCACATTGCGCCGACTCGGGATCTTGATCGTCGTGGTTGGGGTTGCGGCGCTCATGTTCGGGCCGCCGACAGGAGTGGATTGGGCGTTGCTGTGGGTGTCGGGCTCGGCGAAGGTGTCGGCTTGGGCTTGGGTGGCACCGGGCGTGGCGGACAACCGGCGGGGGCGGGGACCTTGGTGGCGCACTCTTCAGCTGCGTCGGCCAAGGCACTGGTGATCCGCAGGGCATCCGCCTGGCTGGCGGCCCCGATATTGGCTTTCACCTTCTCCTGCTGGAACTCGGGCAGATCCGCGACCTTGGTCGCCGTGACCTCTTCCACCGTCGACCAACCGTGATCGCCGACGCCCCAAGGCACGCCCTGGAAGATTGCGACCGATCCTTGGTTGTCTCCCACGAAGTACTGGCTGCGCGTCCAAGCCCAAGCTCCCAGAACCCCGGCGATAATGAGCCCGACGGCCACGACTGCGAGGACGGTGTATCCGTGGACCCGGCGGCGCTTCGGCGCTTCATGAGCTGGCCCCGCGGTACCGCCCGCCGCTTCCTGCCTGGGCTTGCGACCGGCATCTGTCGGCGGCGGCGTCAGGGTCCGCGGTGATGGATCAGGTTCGGAGTCCTCCGGGAAGGCCAGACCTGGCAGTCGGTCTCGGTTGCGTCGTTCTGAGGCGGCACCGACCACGATCGGGCTCTGATGGACGCCGGCGGAGTCCGGTGCGGAGACGACGTCGGCGACCAGCGCAGTGACATTGTCCGGTGCACCGGCAGCTAGCGCCTGCTCCACGAGGGCGTCCACGACTCCCGTCGGGTCGGCGGTGCTTGCCATCAGGGCTGAGATCGTGGCCTCGGGCACCACTCCGCACAGGCCATCCGTGCAGAGCAGGAAGCGGTCGCCGGCTCGGACTTCCCGGATCGACAGGTCAGGCTCGACGTCGTTGACGCCGTCCAGCGCCTTCATGAGCAGGTTGCGGCGTTCATGGGTCAGGGCCTCTTCCGGTGAGATCCGGCCCGAGTCGACCAGCGTCTGCACGAAGGTGTGGTCCTTGGTGAGTTGGCTGAGCACGCCGTCTCTCATCAGATACGCCCGGGAATCCCCGATATGGGCCACGGCCACCCGGTCATTGAGCCAGGCGAGCGCCGTCAGCGTGGTGCCCATCCCTCGGGATTCGGGCACCACCCCGGCAACTTGGCCGAGCTGTTCGTATGCGGTGTCCACGGTTGCCTGCAGCACGCCGAGGATCTCTTGGTCGCCTGGTTGCAGGCCCTCGTCGCTGTCCAATGCGGCGAAACTGGCAACGGCGGTTGCGGACGCGAGTTCGCCGGCGGCGTGGCCCCCCATGCCGTCGGCCACCACGAGCATCCTGGAACCCGCGTAGCCGGAGTCCTCGTTGTCGGCGCGAACCATGCCGACGTCGGACTTCGCGGCATACCGCAGAATCAGTGCCACCGGGGATACCGCTTACTTCCGCAATTCGAGGACTGTGCGTCCGATGCGCAAGGGCTGTCCGATGAGGAGGACCGTCGGACCTGTCACTCGGGTGCGGTCGATCCAGGTGCCGTTGGTGCTGCCGAGGTCCTCGACCACCCAGGACGTCTCGTGTGGGTACAGCCGCGCATGGTGACTGCTCGCGTAGTCGTCGTCGAGCACGATGGTGGAGTCTGCGGCGCGACCGACCGTGACCGGGGATGAACCCAAGGGCACCACTGTGCCGGCCAGGCTGCCCTCAGTGACGACCAGGCGACGGGGGGTGCTCTTCGCCTGTTGTCGCGGTTTGCGCTGGTCGGTCGTACCGGTGATGGTCTGGGTGCCGCGCAACTCGGCATCCGCCGGGGCGGCCAAGTCCCGCCGTAGTGCGCTGATTGCGAAGAGCACGAAGGCCCACAGGAGGAGAAGAAAGCCGAATCTCAGCAGCGTGAGGGCGAGTTGACTCATCCGGTGCTCCGGTACACGAGTTCGGTGGAGCCGAGGCGAATGACCGAGCCGTCGTGCAATTCGGCGCGGGTCACCCGGTTCCCATCGAGGAAGGTGCCGTTCGTGCTGTTCAGGTCCTGCAGCAGCGACGGCTCGCCCACGATCACCTCGGCATGATGACGCGAGACTCCTGGGTCCTCCAAGCGGATATCGACGTCATTGCCGCGCCCGAGCTTGGTCACGGATCCGGAGAGCGGGATCTCCTGAGATCCCGCCGCCACCAGGCGGGGACGTTGGTGGGCCGAGGCCGACGCTGTTGCCTGCACCTGGCTGCTGACCCGCAACATCCCGGTTGAGGCCTCCTCGTCTTCATGCAGCGTCACGGTGACCGGTCCGAGGAAGGAGTACCGCTGCTCGGTGGCGTGCTCGCGGGCCATGCCGGCCAGTTCCGTGGTCAGGGTGTCGGAGTAGGCGGACAACCGCTCGTAGTCCTCCGGCGCCAGATGCACATCGAAGTCGTTCGGTACGACGGTGCGGGACCGGGAAACCACGGCCGCGCGCTCATCCATCTCTTTCTGCATTGCCGCGGCGATTTCCACCGGCTGCACCTCGGATTTGAAGGCCTTGGCGAAGGCGCCGTTGACGACCTTGTCGACTCGCTTCTCGAACGCGTCCAAAATGCCCACCGCACCCACCTCCTCCTGGCTCGTTCCGCGCGTAGCGACACCTGCGATAGATGCTAGCCCCGCATTCCATCGGTCACGGCACGCCGGGCGGGGGATAGGGCGATGATCACACTGAGGAACAGCAGTCCAGGCGCACGTGAGTCCGGCCACGTTCGGGCTCCGAGCCTGGTTGCCCGAGCTGTCACGTGGGAGAATGGGTCAGGTGACACCTGAAATCCTCGGCCTGGTCGCGGCCGCCCTCATCCTGTGCTCGGCGCTGCCTCAGCTGCGCAGCCTGCTGCACCACACCGGTGAGGGCGTCAGCGTGCTGTCGTGGTCCCTGCTACTGGTGAACAGCCTGGTGTGGACGTCATACGGCATCAGCATCGGATCGTTGTCCACCGTTCTCGGGAACGTCGGCGGGGCCATCGCCTTCTTCACCGTGGTTGTCAGCCTTCTGTACAAGCGGACCTCGGGCTGGTGGATTCCGGCGCTGGTCCTTCCGGGGTCGGCACTCGTGTTCGGGTTGGCCGCCACGCTGCCCACCGCGGTTGTGGGCGTACTCGGTGTCGTTCTGGGTGTCTCCCTGGCGCTCCCGCAGTTGCTGCTGTCGTACCGAACGTTGGCTGCCCGACTTCCGTCGAGCGTCGCGCTCGGCTCCTGGGTGCTCATCCTCGCCGGTCAGGTGCTCTGGCTCGCATACGGGCTTATCACCGGTGACGCGGCCATCATCGCTGTGAATGTTTTGGCGGGCAGCGTCAGCGCCGCTGTGCTGTACCTGGAGACCCGGCACCGGGATCATGCCGTCACCGACCTGCCGGACGGCGACGAGGTCGAGGTTGTGCACGTCCAAGGCTGATGTCAGTTCGTGACGATCAGGTCACGGAAGCCTTGAAGATGCTGTCGATGGAGGCTCTCAGGGCTGCGTCGAACTCAGTGTCGCTCTGCTGCACCGTCAAGCCCTCGGTCAGAGCCCTGGAGAAACTCGCGATCACGCCGTGTTGCCGGGAGAGCCGAGCATCCGCCTCCGCCCTGCTGTAACCACCCGAGAGCGCCACGATCCGCAGCACGTTCGGGTGGGCCAGCAGGTCGGCGTAGAAGTTGTCTGTCTCGGGCAGGGTCAACTTGAGCATGATTCGTTGCTCGGGTTCGAGGTCGCCGAGATGCTCGAGGATGTCGGACTTGAGAAGCTCCTCCGCATCGGACTTGTTAGGGGAGTGGATGTCGATCTCGGGCTCGAGAATGGGTATCAGACCGGCGGCGAGGATCTGACGACCGACGGCGAATTGCTGACGCACAACCGCGCGGACTCCCTGACCCTCGCCGACCTTGATCACCGACCTCATCTTCGTACCGAACACGCCCTTCGCCAGCGCGCGCCCGAGCAGGGCGTCGAGATGGGGAATGGGTCTCATCAGTTGGGCGCCGTCGACCTCAGCCTCGAGGCCTTTGTCGACCTTCAGGAACGGCACCACATTCTTCGTGTTCCACAGGTAGTCGGCGGTGCCGCGACCGTCGATCTCGCGGTCCATCGTGTCCTCGAAGATGATGGCGCCCAGGATGCGGTCCCCGGTGAAACTGGGACTCGTGATGATCCTGGTGCGCATTTCATGTATGAGGTCGAACATCTCGTCATCGTCGGCGTAGTCGCGCTTCTTGATGCCGTACAGGCTCAGTGCCTTGGGGGTGCTGCCGCCGCTCTGATCGAGGGCCGCGATGAACCCGCGTGCGTTCTGGACCTTGTCGAACTGTTCCTGGTTCATGGTCGCCTTCTCGTGATTTCCGCGGGCCACAGCCACGGGCGCACTTCCAGCATTCCACACGGGCGACCTGGATCCCGGTGCGATGGGCGCAGCAGGGACAGCCCCAGTAGGACGAGCACCAGCATCCTGGAGCCCGGATGAGTCTTGTGCGCGAGGGGGGAGTTGAACCCCCACGCCCTTTCGGGCACACGGACCTGAACCGTGCGCGTCTGCCTATTCCGCCACTCGCGCGCGCTCAAGAAGGCTAGCAGTCGGGTGCGCATCTGTAGCAGGCTGGGGGAATGCCCGAACTCCCCGAGGTCCAGGCGTTGGCCGAGATCCTCGACGCCCGGCTCGCGGGGCAACGTGTCGCGAGTTGCTCTTTGACCGCGTTCCCCGCACTGAAGACGCATGATCCGCCGCTGGAGGCCCTCGTGGGGGCACGTGTGGTTGGCTGCGCCAGGCGTGGCAAGTTCCTCATCCTTGACTTCGAGACGGGCGCCGATCGGGTCGATGTCGACGAGCTGCACCTCGTTGTGCACCTGGCGCGTGCCGGCTGGCTCAAGATGACCGACAAGGTGCCGACGACGCCGGCGAGGCGTGGCCGGGGACCCGGTGTACTGCGGCTCGTGACCGTCACCGACGACGGCGAACTCGGGTGGTCGGTGGAGTTGACAGAGGCAGGCACCCGCAAGTCCCTGGCTCTGTATGTGGTGGCGGACCTGCACGATGTCCCCGGCATCGCCGCACTCGGGCCGGACGCGCTGGCGCTATCTGACCAAGGGTGGGCGGAACTCCTTGCCACCGGTGGCTCCACGAGGTTGAAGGGGCTGCTGCGCGAGCAGCAGGTGGTCTCCGGCATCGGTAACGCCTACAGCGACGAGATCCTGCACGCGGCCCGGTTGTCCCCATACGCCACGGGCGCCGGACTTTCGGCCGAGGAACGCCGTAGGTTGGTCAATGCCGTCCGTGAGGTACTCGGGGAAGCCCTCTCCAACAACCGCGGACGTGAGCCGTCCCAACTCAAGGATGGCAAGCGATCCGGCCTGGCGGTCCACGGTCGCGCTGGGCAGGCGTGCCCGGTCTGCGGGACGACCGTTGCAGAGGTCGTGCTGGCCGACTCGTCCTTCCAGTACTGTCCGACCTGTCAAACGGGCGGCCGGAAACTAGCTGATCGACGAATGAGCAGACTGCTCAAGTAGGAGGATCCCATGGCATTGACCGGGGCCCGCGAGGCGCAGACCGCGAGGTCGGTCGCCGCGTTGCGGACCGAACTGGGTGAGACCGCCGTGGCGAACGATCCCGACGTTCTCGCGGGCCACACGACCGATTGGACCCGACGTTTCTCGGGTCCCGCCGCGGGACTCGTGCGCCCGAGCACAACCGAGGAGGTCGTGCAGCTGATGGCCGCCTGCAACAGACTCGGGATTCCGGTCATCCCCCAGGGCGGGAACACCTCGATGGTCGCCGGATCGGTTCCTGCCGGGGCCGAGGATTGGCCGCACGGGCCGCTCCCGATCATCCTGTCCACGCTCGGCCTGCGGCGTCTCGATCCGGTCGACCCACTGACCGGCACCCTCACGGTCGGCGCAGGAGTCACGTTGGCCGAGGTCCAGCACCACGCGGCTGCCGCGGGCTGGCTGTACGGCGTCGACCTCGGCGCTCGCGACACCGCCACTATCGGGGGAACCTGCGCCACCAATGCCGGTGGCATACGGGTGTGCGCCTACGGCATGACCCGCCGGCAAGTGGTCGGTCTCGAGGTCGTGATGGCCGATGGATCCGTGGTCAGTCGGCTGGGCGGACTGCCGAAGGACAACACCGGATACGACCTCAACGGACTCATGGTCGGATCCGAAGGCACGCTCGGGGTCATCACTGCCGCGCGACTGCAACTGCACTCGCCGCCGGGGACCTCAATCCTGGCCCTCGTCGGCGTCGAGTCAATGGCTGATGCCCTCGATCTGGTGGCCGGTGCGGTGCCGGTGGGTGAACGCCTACTGGGCGCTGAGATCATCGATGCCGCCGGGATGGCGTTGATCGCCGAGGTGGGGGACCTGCCGAATCCGCTGGCCTCCCAGTGGCCGTACGTGCTGCTCGTCGAAGCAACGGGTGACTGGCTGGATCTTCCCGATGACTCCGACGCCGTGGTGGGTATGGATCATGCCGCAAGGGCGAAATTGTGGGCCTATCGGGAGAAGCAGCCAGAGGCCATCTCGACATTGGGCATCGCGCACAAGCTGGACATCTCGGTGCCGTTGGCACACCTCGATGCTCTCACCCAGGGGGCTCGGGAACTGGTCCCACCGGACTCGGTCATCATCGTGTTCGGCCACCTGCGGGACGGCAATCTGCACGTCGAGATCGCCGGTGTCCCGGCTGACGACCGAGAACTCGACCACGCGATCTTCGAGTTGGCCGCGGGTCTCGGTGGTGTGCTGTCCGCCGAGCATGGCGTGGGTCGGGCGAAGGCGGCCTGGCTTCACATGTCGCGGTCGGAGGCTGAAATCGCAACCATGCGGTCGATCAAGTCTTCCCTCGACCCCGGCGGGATCCTCAACCCCGGAGCATTGCTGGTCTGAGTTGTCGACGGGTTCCGGGTCGGTTCCATCATGCGAAGGCTGCGTCGACCCGCTGGCGCACCGCTTCAGGGCGATTGGTGATGATGCCGTCAACGCCCAATTCGAGACACAGGTCGATATCCTCAGGTTCGTCGACCGTCCAAACATGGACCTTGCCGCCCGCGGCGCGGACTTTGGCGACATACCCCGGGTGCTTGCGCAGCACGTGGATTCCGGGTCCGGCGATCCGTGCCCCGTAGGGCAGCCACCCGGTCCGGCAGCGCACCGGTACCCGATCCATCAGGTAGACACGACGCAGATCCGGGGCGAGGCTGCGCATTCGACGAAGAGCAGACTCGGAGAACGACATCAATCTGACCTGACCTTCCTGGCGATGACGCGGTGTCAGCAGCCCGTAGCGGTCCAGGGAAGAGACCAACAGGTCTTCCACCAGACCACCGAATCGCGTGGGGTGCTTGGTCTCGATCGACAGCCCGACAGGCCTGCCGGCCGAGGTGGCGAGTTCGAGCAGGGCGTCCAGCGTCAGTACCCGGCGCGCCAGGTCGTCGTACGGCCCCAAGTCGTCCTCCAGCGGGACCGGCGTCTGGTGCTTCCACTGCGCGAAGTCGCGTTGCTCCAATTGCGCCAGGGTTTGGTTCGCCACCACTCCTCGGCCGTCCGAGACGCGGTCGATACGCCGATCGTGGACGCAGACCAGCACGGTGTCGGCCGTCAGCCGGACATCGCACTCGAGGGCGTCGGCCCCGGCTTCGATCGCTTCGGTGTAGGCCACGAGGGTGTGCTCGGCCCGCTCATCGCTGGAACCGCGGTGTGCGATAACCAGGGGCTTCTTCCGGTGCGCCACGGCCTTAAGCATGACAGCCCGCAGAAGGGCGTGGCGAGCCGGAGCAGACCGCCTGTGTGGGGCGCAAATCGATGCCGCCGGGCGTTTCGGGGCAGTTGAAAGCCTGAGCGCCGCCGACGGGGGATGCAGTGGCGCTCAGGCAGTTTCAACGATATGCGTTGACTCCCCAGGTTGCAAGACGCAGAGAGGAAATAATTGAGAATTCAATTGGCCACGAGTACGAACCACGTTCGCAACCCGGCGGGTGGTTCCCCCGCAACCTCCCGCCGGTAGGTTCAGGGTGCCCGCTCCGGTGTTGCGCCAAACCCCAAGACGGTGTGATCTGCACAACCCCGGTCCCGTCGTGCGTCTCCCGAACGTGGCTAGCCTTGGGCCATGCTCCCCGAGTATCTTGCTGGCGCCGCCTTGGTCATCTCGGTAGTCGCGCTGGTGGTCGCCCTCGTTGCCCTCCGCCACACCCGGGTCAGGTCGGCGAGCACTGCTGCCCCGACGCCCGCGCCGGGTCCGAGTCTCAAGGGCCCGCACCCGACGGCTGGACCCGCCGACCCGAGTTCGGTGCTGGCGACGGCCCTCCGGCACGTCTCGGTCGTGCGCTATGACGCCTTCGACGACGTCACAGGTCGGCTGTCCTTCACGGCTGCGCTCCTTGATGATCGCGGCGACGGACTCGTGATCACGAGTCTCCACGCCCGCAGCGAGTCTCGGACCTATCTCAAGGGTGTGGTCGACGGGTCGCCCACCGGTGACGGACCCGATGCCTTCTCCCCGGAGGAGCAGCGCGCCGTCTGGTACGCGCAAGGCGCTCCGGGATGACGGAACCCGTGGCGCGACGACCAGGACATGATCGTCGCGCCAC
>CAYMPK010000036.1:0-15831 GCA_964392145.1 uncultured Actinomycetes bacterium
GATGATCTCCGCGGCCACCCGCTCGATCGCCGACTGAACGTCGGGGGTGAGAGGGGCCCCCGGTTCGAAGGAGGAACCCTCGACGAGCCAGACGGTGACATCCTCCGGGTAGTCGTCTTTGAGCAACCACTGGGCGAAGCCCAAAGCCTGGTCCCAACGGAATCGGTGAAGATTGCCGCTCGGGGGCTCCAGGTCGGTGAGTTCCTCTCCGGGTACCCGGTGCACCGTTCCGGGGGGAACCCCGACTTGGGAGGCGTCGACAACGATCGCACGGGCGGCCCCTCGCATTGCGAACGCGACATCCATGCCTGCCGTGCCGCCGTCGATCAGTCGCACTCCCGGTGGTAGGTCGACATCGGCCAGCAGCCGCACCAAAACCGGCCCGGCAGCATCATCGCCTCGAATCAGATTGCCGCATCCGACGATGACGACCGAGGACGGCTCGGGAGGTGGCAACCCGCCGACGTCAGCCCCCACCCATGCGGAACTTCGCCAGTTCGCGACCGGTCTTCCCGTCGTAGGCGTGAACCGTGCAAACCAAGCACGAGTCGTAACTGTGCGCCACCTGACCCAGTTCAACCGGGAAGTCCGGATTGGTGATGGGGGTACCGAGGAAGGCCTTCTCCATCGGACCAAGGACGTCGTTACCGTCCCGGGGACCGATGTTCCAGGCCGTCGGCGTGATCACCTGGTAGTTGGCGATCTTCCCGTTCTCCAGGACGATCCAGTCGGACAGCGCCCCCCGCGCAGCCTCAGTTGAGCCGAACCCCTTGCCGGACTCGGGCTCGGCCGGCTTGGCGTAGAAGTCCTCATGCAGATCGAGTTCGTTGAGCCACTTCATAACGTACTTGAAGTACTTCGGCGCCTCGTGCACCCGCGCGAGTACCCGGGTCAGGACGTTGGGACCGAGTTGGTCGACGACGTTCTTGATCAACTGGTCGGAGTCCTGGAAATCCGCCGCATCTGGGCGGGCCGCGATCATCTGCCGCGCCAGCGGACCCACCTCCAGCGGCACGAAGCCCAGCTCTGGGACCTCATAGCGGGGAGCCTTAGCCCAGGTGTACTTACCCTGGGATGCGCCGTCGGCCGGATCGATCGGGTCGGTGACACCGTCCCACGGATGCCTCGAACCGGTGCCCCGGTAGTAGGAGTGGGTGATGTCCTCGGTGACCCGCGCCTGGTCGAAGTCGAACCACTTGCCGCCGGCATAGATGCCGGACCTTGACTGCAGAGCAGCGTTGCGGCCGTCAACCGTCGGATTCGTGTAGAGCTCGGGGTTGAGGAAGGTTCCGGTGGCCAGGTAGTTGCCATACCCCTCGCCGTACTTGTCGAGCCCGATCTCCTGGGCCCACCGGATGAAGACGGCGCAGTCGCTGTTGTGCTGCGACTCGTTCTCGTCCATCCAGGCGAGGATGTCGTCCCAGTTCTTGTTCTCGAGCCAGCGGTCCACCGAACACCCGAGCCACTGCCCCTCCAGCCACTCGCGGCCCCAGTGCTCCAAGATCGAGATCGAACGAGTGACATCCGACAGGGTCGGGGCACTCATCACGCCGCCAGGAATCATGAAGGACGAGTGCGGCCATTGACCACCGAAGATGGCGTAGACCTCCACCGGCAGTTGCGACAGCGTTACGCCTGTCTGGTAGCTCGTACCGACGTACGGTGCGAATCGACGTGCGGCCTCCTCGTAGGACGGCGCACCTGCGTACTGGGATGCCGTCAGGTCCGGACCCATGATCGCGTAGAACCAACGAGGGATGCTCTGCAAGGTCTCGCAGGCCTGCGCGATGTTACGCACCCTCGTAGCGTTCGGCGGCACGTAGGTTCCCCACGCGGTGTCAAGCGCGTAGCACGCCTTGTAGAGGTGGCTGCCGCCACAGATACCGCAGATGCGCGGCGTCATGATCAGCCCGGCCTGGGGGTCCTTGCCCTTCAGGATTATCTCGAAGCCGCGGAACATCGCTGCTTCGGTCCAGGCGTCGGACACGACGCCATCAGTGATCTTCACCCGGACGTCGAGATCACCCTCGACCTGGCCCAGTGGGCTGACGTTGAGGTCCATCGTGGTCATGTAAGTTCGCTCCTCTTGCGTGGCAGACGTTGGATTGGGTGGGAGTGGTTCAGACCACGAACATCTCTTCTTTGGACCACTTGGGCGCAACCGCCCGCGACAGCCCGGCCAGGGCCATGTAGGAGCCCGAGTCCATGCCCGCCGGCTCGTCCTTGGGGATGACGCCAGCCACCTTCTGGGTCTTGAACACCGTCCCCAACTCGAGGTCGCCGAAGGGGAAGCCGGGCTCCGTGCAGCCGGTACAGGGGTGACCCGCACGCGTCTTGGAGGACTGCCGGTTCCAGAGGATGCGGTTGCAGGACGAGTGGGTCATCGGGCCGCGGCAGCCGTACTCGTAGAAGAGGCAGCCCGTGCGCATGCCCTGACCGAAGGACGGCGGATCCTGCTTGTAGGTGAAGAACTGCACCCGGGTGCAGCCCGTCTGGGTGAAGGATGTGAAGAATGTGCTGGGTCGTTGCAGTTCGTCCAGCGCCAGGTCGGCAGCGCGTCCCGCAGCGAGCGCGACGATCACTTGCGAGATCCAATCGGGGTGCGCTGGGCAGCCGGGGATGTTCACGACCGGCAATCCGAGTTTGCTGACGAAGTCGGGTCCCAGGTAGCCACCACGCTTGCCGCCTCGATCGAACTGCATGCCGCGACTACCCGAGGGGTTCGGCGGCACGGCGGGCAGCCCGCCCCAGGTGGCGCAGTCACCGATCGCCACCACGATCCCGGCTTTGGGCGCGATGTCGTCGATCCAATCCTTCATCGGGCGACCCGCGAACATGTCGAAGCGACCCGACCCGTCCGGCCCCTCGATAACGGTGCCCTCGTAGACGAAGATGTCGATCTCCTTCTCGCCCTTGGCGTAGGACCAGAAGATGTCTTGGGCGGCCTGGCCGATCTCCATCGACAACGTCGGGTGGTAGACGATCTCCAACCCGAAGTCGACGATGAGGTCCACCACCGAGGGTTCGGCCGCGTTGATGAACGACATGGTGTTGCCACTGCAAGCGCCGCCTTGGAACCAAAGCACGGATGTCACGGTGCCTCCTGGAGTTGAACTTCGGGTCGGGTTGAACTGTCGTACTCGGGGGCAGCGAGCAGGGTCTCCAGGAGTTGGAGAACCCCCTCACCGTTACGGGCAGAGGTCTCGATGATGCGGGCGTCCGGATTGACCGACCTCACCGCGTCGAGAGCACCTTGTCGGTCCCACTCGACGGCCTCGGCGATGTCGGTCTTGGTGATGACCACGACGTCGGCGGAGTGGAACAGCTTGGGGTATTTCAGAGGTTTGTCCTCGCCCTCGGTCACGGATAGCAGTGCCACCCGGGTGTCCTCACCGAGGTCATAGGCGGTGGGGCACACCAAGTTACCGACGTTCTCGATGACGAGCAGATCGAAGTCGTCGAGGTTCCAGCCCTCCAGATGGCCCGAAATCATCTGCGACTCGAGGTGGCACATGCCGTCGGTGACGATCTGGCGGGTGACAGCGCCCGATCGGGCGAGGCGCTTGGCGTCATTGTCGGTGGCGCAGTCGCCCACCAGGCTCGCAGCACCGAGCCCGCGGGCCACCGCCGCGGCCAGCAGTGCCTCGAGCAGTGCCGTCTTGCCCGACCCCGGGCTCGATACCCAGTTGCTCACCCGAACTCCACTGGCCGCATATCGAGCGCGCAAACCCTCGGCCAAAAGGTCGTTCTTGGCGAGTACGCCCTCACGCAGGTCCTCGGAACTGGCCGCACCGTCGCTGGCCGAGTCAAAGGTGACGTCGACGATGTCGAGTTCCTTACCGCCAACGACGTCACCGCACAAGTCACCGCATCCGGGACATCGGAAATCCCTGGCATCCCTCAACTGCCCCGGCCCACACTTCGGACAATCGATGACGATGGGAGTGGATTCGATGACCAACTGCGCCCCGGCCACAGGCGTATCCGCGGCGGCAACGTCGAAGGCGAACTCCAGCGCCGCGGGGACGACCCCCGAAAGCTCCCCGATCCGCAGCCGCACCGAAGTGACGCGCTCAGCCTCAGGTGGCAGAGCTTCGACCACGGTTGCGATCACGGCATGCGCGATCGAGAGTTCGTGCATCCGAAGGTCACCCGCCCCGCTGACGGGAACCGAACAACTTCGCGAATTCGAACACGAAAGCGAGTGTCTCCTGCACGTCGGGATTCTTGAGTTGCCTCATGATCGCCAGCACGCCACCGACGTCCACTTGCCGACCGCGGGTGGCCTTATCGGCCTCAAGCGCGGACTCACCGAGTTTCCCGACGACGTCGACGATCTCGGGCTGCAGAATGGGCGAGTCGAGGAAGCCTGCAATGGTCTCGCGGCGGGCCGCCAAAGCCTCAGTCAGCGGCGCAAGGTCACGCAGGTTGGTGATCGTGGTCGAGAGGGACCCGGGACCGCCCCCTTGGGACTCGTCGCGCAACTGGTCGACGAGTTGGTTCACGTTGTCGGTGATCTCGGGTCCACGCTGCAGTAGTGCCGTCGACATCGAGGCCAGCGCCGCCAGCGTGGGGGCGTTCGCGACGATGACGGCCAACGACTCGCGAATCTCGGGGTCCGCGAGCATCGCGGCCAGGGCGTCGGTATCCGTGGGTACATCCGGATTGACGGTCAATTACCTCACCCTTCTTTCGTGGGCGCTGTCACGAACTGGCTCGGACCCTTCGGACAATAGTGGAAGTGGCAAGGGGAAGGAAGGTTCAAAGAGGAAACCGGATTCAACGAACGGGACCCCCGCCGCCCATCCGCGAACCTGGAGCCGCGAGGTCGTGGCTGCTAGCGTCCCGCCGGTGACGCAACCGTCAGTTGAGACCGCCCCTCCGTCCGATGCCGAAACCGTACGAACGGCTGGTCGCTGGTTGCTGGCCGCATTCCTTGCCGCCGCTGGCATCGGGCACTTCATAGCTGCCTCGGAATTCCTGGCGCAGGTTCCGCCGTGGATGCCCGCACCACGGGCGGTGGTGGCCATCTCCGGGGTGGTCGAACTCCTGCTGGCCGGGGCACTCGTGGCACTTCCGAAGTACCGCACCGCCGTTGGCTGGGTGGTAGCGCTCTTCTTCGTAGCCGTCCTACCGGGCAACATCTCGCAGTTGCTCACACACACAGACGCCTTCGGCCTGGACTCCGATCTGACCCGAGCGGTACGGCTGCTGTTCCAACCGGTCTTCGTACTGTGGGCACTCTGGTCGACCGGCGCCTGGACGTCGTGGCGACGTGGACGCGACGGTTGATGCAGTCAGACCGCTGTTACTCGACCGGGCCGCCACCGCGCAGGTGAGGCCCCATGGGCTCGAGGACCTCGAGTTCTTCCTCCGGAGGAATCTCGGCCTCCACGTCGGCGGCGTTGACCGTGTGGCGAACGGCCCAGGCGATCCAGACCCCGAAGCCGACCACCACGATGCCGACCCCGATCCAGGCCAGCACGGTGGGCATCTGGGTGATCCAGTAGAGCACGAAGGCGATGGCCGCAGCCGCCGGGACGGTGAAGATCCAGGCGAGCACCATCTCACCGACGACCCGCCAGTTGGCACCCTTCCCGGAGGCGACGCCCGCACCGACGACGGAGCTGGCGGCGGCGTGGGTGGTCGAGATGGGGGCGCCGAGGGCGGTGGCGCCGAAGATCGCTGTCGACGCCCCGATATTCGCAGCAGCACCGGAGTTGGCATGCAGGGTCGTGATTTTCAGGCCCATCGTCTCGATGATCTTCCAGCCGCCCCAGAGGGTGCCCAACGCGATTGCGGTGTACGCGGCGAGCGCCACCCACTCGGGGACCGTGATGGCCCCACCCTTGCCAGCCGTCGTATAGCCGGCGCCCAGCAACAGTGCTGCCACCACGCCCATCGTCTTCTGCGCATCATTGGCACCGTGGCCGAACGACAGTGCGCCGGCTGCAACGACCTGCAAGCCCTTGAACACCGGGTGATTGTCATGCCACTTGAAGAGTCGCTGTATCCCGAAGATCACATACATGGCCACGAAGGCGACAGCGATCGCCACTGCCGGAGAGGCAACGATCCCGATCGCAGCCTTCTCCACACTGCTCCAGGAGATGGCCTGCAAGCCACCGGCCGCGAGGCCGGCGCCGACTAGGCCACCCACGATCGCATGGCTCGAGGACGAGGGCATTCCCAGGTGCCAGGTGATGAAGTTCCACGCGACGGCCGCGAATAGTGCGGCGAATACGACCGCCACTCCCGCATACTCCGATTTCACCGTCTTGGCGATCGTGCTCGCCACCGCGGTGCCGACAACGAAGTAGGCCAGGAAGTTGAAGAAGGCCGCAAAGGCGGGGGCCCACTTGGCTGGCAGAGCCCTAGTGGCAACGACGGTGGCAACCGAGTTGGCGGCATCGTGGAAGCCGTTCGTGAAGTCAAAGATCAGCGCCAACGCGATCAGCACTACGACCGTGGCAAGTAAAAAGTCCACCTCGGAATTTACCCTTCATCTGGTAACGCCTGAGTATCGCCGATGCTTCTGAAGATAGATCAGCAGAGGGCCCATCGAAGCAGGGATCGGCAAACGGAAGTGATTACCCAGAGGAACTCTCGGCGTACGCCAGGTGAACGGAACATGAACTCATGCGTGGTGCGCCAACTCGGAGGCGGCCCGGGCCCCCGGCCCGCGGACGCGCCGGGAATAACTGGTCGACCGGCAGCACGCTCCTTCGGGAGGCGCGGGGCAACCTGCCCATTCATCGGATGTTCACCCGGAGTTCTCCCCTACGCTGACCCGCACAGCAGATGTTGAACGAGGAGGTCGGACGATGGCGCTGGCCGCAGTGGCGCAGTCGTACCGCGACAAGGTCGGCAGTCTGCAACCCAAGACGTGGTTCACCCTCGGCAACCTGGTGGCCGGTATCTCCGTCGGGGCCTATGTCATCCCCCAGGCGATGGCATACGGCAGTTTGGCCGGCGTCGGAGCGGCCGTCGGGCTGGCCACCGCGATCGTGCCGTTGCTGGCCTACGCGATCCTCGGCAAGCACAAATGGCTTTCGGTAGGTCCCGAGTCGGCCGTCGCCTTGATGGCCGCAGCCGCCGCAGGACCGGCGGCCGCCGCGAGCGGGCTGTCACCCGCACTCGTGCTGCCCACCATGGCGGCCATCGTGGGACTGGTACTCATCATCGGGAGATTCCTCAAACTCGCTTTCCTGGCGGATCTGCTGTCGGTTCCGGTGCTGGTGGGCTACCTCACGGGGATAGCCGTCCTGATGGTGATGTCCCAGCTGCAGAAACTCACCGGGATCGACGCCAATACCGAGGACCTCTGGTCGCTGTTCACCAAGACCACATGGACCACGCCCAACTGGGTGACGCTCGGCATCGGAGTCATCGTCGCCCTCATCGCATGGGGGCTGCCGAAGATCTCCCCCAAGATCCCAGGCGCCGTCATCGCCCTGGCCGTGGCGATCGTGCTGGGCCTGCTGGTGGATGTGCCAACGATCGGACCCGTCACCACGGGCCTTCCCACGTTCGCCGTACCTGACTTCAGTTGGAGCCTCGTGCAGAGCCTGTTCTGGCCGGCGGTGACGGTCGCGGCGGTGGCCTTCACCGACGTGATGGTCACCTCGCGTGCGATCAACGACGGCCAGCGCTCCTCCCCGGAGCGTGAGATGATCGCCGTGGGCGGCGCCCAACTGGCGACCGGTTTCTTCTCCGGGTACCCGGTCTCGGCCTCGTCCTCGCGCACCGCGTTGGCGCGATCCTCCGGGGCGACCAGCAAGCACTACTCGCTGGTGGTCGCGGTCATGATCCTTTTGGCCCCGATCCTGATCGGCGGCCTGCTCGAGAAGATTCCGCAGGCTGGTCTGGCAGGCATCATCCTCTACGCCGCCATCTCCCTGATCGAACTGCCCGAATGGCGCAAACTCCGGCGGCTGCACCGTAACGAGTTCGCTATCGCGGCGTCCTGCACTATCGCCGTGCTGCTGTTCGGCATCCTGCCCGGCATCGGGTTCGCGATCGCAGCCTCGGTCGTGGCCTTCCTCGCCCGGCTGGCACGGCCGACGGCGTCGGTGCTCGGGTTCACCCCGATGAGCCAGAGCATGCACGCGGTGGACAAGCACAAGAAAGTGGAGACGGTTCCCGGGCTCGTGGTCTTCCGCTACGAGGCTCCGCTCTTCTTCATCAACGCGCCGGACTTCTTCACGGAGGCGATCGACGCGATGGAGCCGGACACCAAGGTGTTCGTGATCAATATGGAGGCCTCGCCCAACCTCGACACGACCAGCCTGGACACGCTGGAGGATCTCGTTCTGAGCATCCACGAGCAGGGCGCTGAACTCTGGCTGGCCCGCACGCGCCACGAGGTCATGCTGTTGCTGCGTAAGCACGGCTGCTACGACACGATCGGCGCCGGCAACTTCTACGAGACCATCGGGACAGCCGTCGCGGCCTACGGAGAGCGGTACCCGGAGGAGGCAGCGGCGGGTCCCAGCCAGATCCCGGGACCTGCCCCCTCCGCAGACGAGTCATGACGATGGATCGGGAGGTGTCCCGACCCATCCGCACACGCCAGTGCACCGATGGATATCTGGGCCAGCGCGGTGTCTGCCGGCGTCCTATCTAACGTCACTGCCAGGCGAACGGCAGGCACCCGGACTTGATTCCCAGCTTGGTCAGGCCGGCGCGGTCACCCAGTCCCCAGACGGCAGGACGGTCGTTCCGCATGACCGGCTCCATCACCTGGGTGCCGAGCGAGGAGACGTGATCCAAGCCCATCACGTGGCCCAATTCGTGCATGTAGACCAACTTGCGGGTGGGCGCCGACTGCGACAGCACGGCGGTCGAGATCACGACCTTGCCGTCGCGGTACTCGTTCCAGTACTTGGAACTGTTGTGGTTCAGGAACCAGCTGGCCCCGCCCTGGCCGATCACCCCTGGGTTCGCCGCAGTGAACAGATCGGACTGGCCGGGGCGCGCGAACGCGAAGACGATGTCGACACCCTTGACCGTCTGCCCGAAATTCGACCTGTTGGGAATCATCGTGGTCGTCCCCACGATCGTGTAGCCGATACCGGTGGTCGTCTTGATCTCGTCGAAGGCCTGCACCACCAGCGCCCGCTCCGCGGCCGAGAGGCCGTTCATGTTCAGGGCGACCTTCAACGTGCGGTAGCAGGGCTGCCACCGCGCACCGCCGGAGTTGATGACCTTGAACATGGTCGACAGTCCAAGGTTCACCGGACGGAAAGTGGTGGAGAAGCGGTAGGTGACGTTCCGGAAGCTAACCGTGAATCCGGCGACCTTGGCCGTGGTCCCCGCCCTGGTGCAGGTCCACGTGATCGCCTTGATGTAGGTGGGGCTGGCATACCGTTCCACCGAGGTGGCCGAGCATGTCACGCCGGGATCGAGGGTGACCCTCAGCTGACTCACCGCCCCGAGTTGCAGGCTGGCCGGGAACGTTCCCCGCACCCGGACGTAGTAGGAGGTCGCCAGGTAGACAGGGGCGGACACCACCCCGGCGCTCGAGAACGAGCCGCCGGATGTCTCTACGACCGCCGAGGGCGCCGCTGCAGCAGGTGCACCGCCCAACATGGCGACCGAGAGCAGTGCACCGACGGCGCCTCCCAGAACTCGCATCCACCTGAACATCGTGACCACTTCTGCCGTGCCAACCCGACTGCCCACCAGCCGAGGCTTCTCCTAGATAGGGATCGGCCCTGCGCCGGTCGAAGTTGAGCGTTGCTGACGACAATCACCCTCCGTGCACTTCCGACGACTCGCCTGGCGTGCCGCGGAACGGGCGACGTAACGTTGCGTCATGCGACTTCGCCGAATTACGGCTCTCACCTCAACTGCTGTCGTGGCCGCCGCGGCCATGAGCCTCGGCGCACCGGCGAGCGGGACCGCAGTCACCTACCGCCCGGCGGCCACGTGTCGTAAGCAGTTGAAGCCCGGGGGCGACCTCTCCCACTGCAACCTCTCCGGGTTCAACCTGAGTCTTCGAAACCTGTCCGGGGCGAACCTGGCAGGAGCCAATCTGATCCGCGCGAACCTGACCGGCACAGTGCTGGTGCGCTCCAACCTGCGGGGGGCATTCATCGGCTACTCCCAGGCGAAGCGGGCGAACCTGGCAGGAGCCTCCCTCGCCGGGGTGCATGCGATAGGCGCGAACCTCGAATCCGCTCGGATGGATGGGGCCAACCTGGTGGGCGCCGACCTGCGCAACACCCGACTGCGGATTGCGAAACTCAACGGTGTCGTGGCCACCCGGGCGGTCTTCGCCGGCGCCACGATGACCGGCACCAGGATGGTGGGCGCTCATCTCGTCGGCGCCAACCTGAGCAGGACCCACCTGGTGGGCGCCGACCTGCGCAATGCCGACTTGCGTAGCGCCAATCTCACACGCGCCGACGTCAATTGGATGGATCTGACCGGGGCCAACCTTGCCGGCGCGAACCTGACCGGGGCGCAATGGTGCGAGACCACCAAGCCGTCGACGGCATTTCGCTACGGCTGCCTCACTGGAGGCTGAGCGTCTTCGTCGGAGGCTGATAGACGCCTGACCGAAGGAGAAGTTCGCCACCGGCACCCCAATGCAGCCCGAACCGGGCACAGTGTGGGGTCATGGGCAACGGGTCGGTAGCGGAAACCGATGGCGACGGTGGGCTTGTCGCCAAGGTCCTGGCCGCGACCGGCAACCGCGACCGGGTGCTCGACGCCGTCAAGGCGGCCGCCCTCCTCGCCGTGGTGGTCGGGCACAGCCTCGCGTGGCATGTCACACCCACCGGGTCGGCCGTCAACGTTCTGGAGGTTACCCCGGGGCTCCGGGTACTGACCTGGATCTTCCAGGTGCTGCCGCTGTTCTTCGCGGCTGGTGCGGTGTCCAACGCTGCCTCGCTGGGACGCACCGATCCAGCCCACTTCCGACTCCGTCGTACCAGGCGTCTCGTGACCCCCGTGCTCGTCTACTCGACATGTTGGACAATCGTGCTGCTGCCGCTGAGCGTGCTGACCGAGCAAGCCGTCGGCGTGGGGAGATTCCTGTCCCAACTGTTGTGGTTCGCGGGGGTCTACACGCTGGTGGTCGTCGCCGCACCGATGACCCGACGGTGGGCGGGCAGGCCGGTGCTGACTCTGGTGCTGTGGTTCGGCGTCATCTGTGTAGTCGACGTGGCCCGAGTCGCCGGAGCGCCAAGTGCCGTGGGGTGGCTCAACCTGCTGCTGGTGTGGGGGTGGCTCCATCAGCTCGGCTATAGCCTGCCGCAACTGCGACAGGCCCCCAAATCCGTCACGGGTGTTAGTGCCCTGCTGGCACTGGGGGCAGCGCTGGCCCTCGCCCTGCTCGGGCCCTACTCCACCTCGCTGGTCACCATCGGCGGCGACCCAGAGCTCTCAAACCTGTCGCCTCCGAGTGTCGTGCTGGCTCTGTACGGCTGCGCGCAAGTGCTCGCGCTCGCTGCCGTGTGGCCGGTCCTGGCCGGGGCACTGTCCAATGACCGCAGCTGGACCATCGTGGCGCTGATCGGTGCCCGGGGAATGGGCATCTATCTGTGGCATATCCCGTTGGTGGGTGTCGCTGCCGGGATCGCCCTGGCGACAGGTTGGTCGGTGGCGCCGCTGTCACTGCCATGGTGGCTGGCGCATGTGGCGGTGGTGGTGATAGTTGTCCCGCTTGCCTGGCTGATCGCCGGTGTCGCGGCCCGCGCGGAGTCGAGGGTCAACCGACTCCCGCGGTGGTTCGGACTACCGCCGCTCTTCGTCGGACTGGCAGCAGGAATCATCATCCTCAACATCTCAGTGACCGGATTCGCCACCTGGCTGGGCGGGGGGATGCTGGGACTGCCGTCGCTGGCCCTGGTCAACCTGGTTGCACTGCTCCTCTGCTGGCAGGCGACTTCGCAGCCACGCCCGAGTTCCCAGGTGCACGCAAGCGCTGGCCGCTAGACGCCCCAGCCTCAGCGTCCTAGGGTGAAGCCCATGACAATCATCGGACCCCCCACGTGGGTCGACCTGGCATGTTCCGATGTGGCCGCCGAGTCCGCCTTCTACGCAGGTCTATTGGGCTGGGAGTACAGGGAAGCCCACCCGGGTGCCGGTGGATGGGTACAAGCCGACGTCGACGGAAAGGCCGCGGCAGGGTTGGCGCCCCGCTACCCCGGCACCGAGGCATCCTTCTGGACGATCTTCTTCACGACCGACGATGTGGCCTCAGCCGTCACCCGAGCGACCCAGTTGGGTGCCACCACCCTGGCGCCGCCCATGAGGGTCGACATTGGCGGTGAACACAAGTGCACCATCGCGGTGCTGGCCGACCCGTCCGGTGCGGCCTTCGGCCTGACGGAACCCGGAACCCACACCGGATTCGAGGTGCACTCGGGTCAGGGATCCGCCGCCTGGTTCGAACTGATGACCCGCGAACTGCCAGCGGCGCTGGACTTCTACACGGCTCTCTTGCGCGCCGAGGCGCGGGATGCACCCGATGTTCCCATGCCCTACACACTGCTCTCGGTGGACGGCCAGGACTTCGGGGGAGCGATGGCCATGCCTCCGATGGTGCCGCCTGAGGTGCCGCCGAACTGGTCCGTGTACTTCGCGGTGGACGATGCAGAGGCAGCAACTGCCTATGCGCTCGAAGCAGGCGCCAACGTCCTGATGGGCCCTGAGAAGATGAGTGCCGGGACCATCGCTTCGCTGATGGACCCCGACGGCGCCAACGTCAACATCATCCAACTTCCACAGGAGTAGCGGCGCATGCGAAAGGCGATCATTCTGAGCGGTGCCGTGGCCTTGACCGTGCCCCTCGCGCTGGCTCCGACCCCCGCCTCGGCGGCCACGTCGGGCGATTCGACGCGCGGCGACATCGTCCCGTGCGCGATCCCTCACGTCCCGGGCCCCGCCACTGTCCTCGGATCCGGGCGAAAGCAGGGTGCCGTCTATCGCAAGTATTCGATCACCGGAACCTCACCGCTTCAGGTCGGGCTGTACTACCTGCGCAATCTGCCGCGCCGCGGGTACCAGATCCAGGCTTGGGGCGGTGGCGGCTTCAACATCGGAAAGTTCGCGGGCAGCGGTTTCGGAGTCATCGCCCACGCCAAGCCCTGCGGCTATGTCGCCATCGCCGCGGGCTCCCTCCTGAACTCCCCGACCTACCTCGAGGTGTGCACCTCTCGGACTCAGGCGGCGCTGAAGAACTGCAGCACCAGCCGCAGCGTGGTTCCGAAATAGGCGAGCGAGACATCAGGATCCACGGCCCGCTGATCACCCGGCCGCGCGTCGCTCAGCCTCGGCCATCACGGCATTCAGCATCGCCTCGGCGTTCTCATGACCCCGGGTGCCGTACTGACTCTTCGCCAGGTCAACCTCCAGCAGTTGAACCGCCTGCTGCAGTTCGTCGTCGGTCATTTCCGCGGGTTGCTTTTCCAGCACACCATCGCTCTCGGCCATCATGCCGTCCTCTCCTCAGGTTCGCTCATCCTCGCGTGCGGAACTTGGATCATCACCGACCGGGTCGGTGTCCTCGATCAACCGCCCCAAGAGTGCGAGACCGGCGGGCCAGTCATCCAGCTCTGAGTCGGCGTTGATGTGACCCTGGGCGCCGACGTTCACGAAGTCACTGCCCCAGGCGCGAGCGAACTGCCGGGAGCGCTCGATGCTGACGTACTGGTCGTTCGTGCTTGCCACCAGCATGCTGGGGAAGGGAAGCGTGCTTGTCGGCATGGGCGCGAAGGACCGCACGGCCTCTGGCGTCCGATCGACGTCGTCGACGTCAGCCGGTGCCACCAGGAGCGCCGACTGAACCGGGAGTCGAGTGGTACCGGCCCACTGCGCGACGAGCGCACAGCCGAGACTGTGGGCGACGAGGATCGGGGGGCGCCGACAGGTAGCGACTGCGGACTCCAGCGTGGCCATCCACATCAGACGATCGGGGAGGTCCCACGAGAGCTGTTCGACTCGGACCCACTGTGGATGCAACTCCTGCCAACGCGTCTGCCAATGAGTCGGCCCGGAACCATAGATCCCGGGGATGACCAGGATCGGAGTCGACGATCCTTCGCTCATCCAGCGCTCACCGACCGCGAACGTCAGCGATGATCCAGCGGATTACTCGGTCGCGTCCTTGACGGCGTCGACCGCCGACTCAGCGGCACCGGTAACCGACTCGACGGCGGACAGGGCCTTGCGTGCCACCGACAACTTGGTCTCCGCCGAGGAGAGTTCGGCAGTCAGACTGTCCACCTTGGCCTTTGCCGAGGCGGCATCCACACCGCTATCCCCTCGTGCCTTCTCGGTGAGGGTGCCCACGACCGGGATGCTGGCCGCCGAGTCCAGCAGGTCTCCGGTGGCATTGGCCTGGTCCAAGTCGAGCTGTGCCTGGTTCAACTCGTTTTGGAGTCGAGCCACTTCGGCTTCCGCCTCAGACACCTTGGCTTGCGCGGTCGAGCGTGCTGTTTCGCTGAGTCCCATGCTTCGACCATAGCAAGGTTCGGGCACGGGCCAGCGAGTGCGATCATGGAGCTGAACGAGGATGCCCGCCGAAGGAGCGTTTATGCAGGATCCGACCCTGAGCATCAGCTCAGCCGACCCGAACGATCCGACCGGCGAGGTCGTGACGCGTTGCGTGCAGGTCCGTGGCCTCGAGCTCGCGTACGAGACCTTCGGTCGCCCCGAGGATCCCGTCATGATCCTCGTGATGGGCCTCGGCACCCAAATGATCGCGTGGCCGGACGAACTGTGTCGCGCGCTGGCCGCCACCGGCCGATACGTGGTGCGCTACGACAACCGCGATATCGGACTGTCCACCCACCTGTCGAGCCTGCCGGTGCCCAACCCGGCCGCGGTCATGCTGCGGCGGGCACCGGCCCCGTACGCCATCGTCGACATGGCCGATGATCTCATCGGTCTCATGGACGAGTTGGGCATCCCGGCAGCGGACATTGTCGGAGCTTCGATGGGCGGCTTCATCACGCAGGCCACCGCGATCCAGGCGCCCCACCGGGTGCGAAGTATGACCCTCATCATGACCACCACCGGCTCTGCCCGGGTCGGACGACCGAAGGCGAAGGCCTTCGGGCCGGCGTTGTTCCGCAAGCGACCGACCAACAGGGACGAGGCGATCGAGGCCACGCTGGCGACCTTCGACAGAATCGGATCGCCGGGATATCCGGCGGATACCGAGCAGTTGCGCTCGCTGGCGGCGCGTTCGCTAGACCGGGCATTCGATCCTGACGGCGTCGTCCGACAGTTGGCGGCCTGCCTTCGTCAACCGGATCGAACGCCCGACCTGCACCGCCTGCGTACGCCGACCGTGGTCCTGCACGGCCTGTCGGATCCGTTGGTCGCACCCTCCGGCGGTCTGGCCCTGGCGAAAGCGATCCGTGGCTCGAAGTTCGTCGGCTACCCGGGGATGGGCCACGACCTGCCGAGGCAACTCTGGGGTTCCTTCGCCGAGGAGATCATCACGCTGTCGGACAGAACGCTGGCAGCCCGCGCTCAGGCCGGCAACAGTGAGGCCAGCAACTCGGTCAGTGTCGGAGGCTCGGCGCCGGCGCGCTGACATGCCAGGTGGGCGGCGACACCGGCGGTGCGCACGGCAGGCATCACCTCCGCCAGCCCCAGGCTCTGACCCTTCTTCCAGCCCTGTTCCGTCAGCGCCCAGAGCACAGTTGCTCCGAAGATGTCGCCCGCCCCGACCGTGTCCACCACACCGCCCGAGGGCGGTTGCACCGAGTCACGGCCATCCGGGGTGAAGACGTCGATGGGCCCCGCGCCGGAGGTGTACAGCATGACCCCGCCACGGGCCACCACCTGCTCGACCACTTCGTCGAACTCCCG
>CAYMPK010000037.1:0-15786 GCA_964392145.1 uncultured Actinomycetes bacterium
TCGGAGATCATCTCGCGCCATTGCGCGATCCATCCGGGCAGCCGTCCCAGCGCGAACAGCACGGTGAACATATCGCTCGGGAATCCCATCGCCTTGTAGATGAGGCCGGTGTAGAAGTCCACGTTCGGATAGAGCCGACGCGACACGAAGTAGTCGTCGGCGAGCGCCATCTCCTCCAACTCGCGGGCGATGTCAAGCAGCGGATCCGCGACGTCGAGGTGGTTGAGTACCTCGTCCGCCTTGGCCTTGATGATGGCTGCACGAGGGTCGTAGTTCTTGTAGACCCGGTGCCCGAATCCCATCAGGCGCGCCCCCGCCTCCCGGTTCTTCACCCGGTTCATGAAGGCCCGGGCGTCGCCGCCCTCGGCATGGATGCGCTGCAGCATGTCCAGCACCGACTGGTTCGCACCGCCGTGCAGCGGCCCGAACAGGGCGTTGATGCCGGCGCTGACACTGGCGAACAGGTTGGCGTGCGACGAGCCGACCAGCCGTACGGTGGACGTCGAGCAATTCTGTTCGTGGTCGGCGTGCAGGACGAGCAACATGTCCAGGGCGCGGGAGACCACCGGGTCCACCTGGTAGGGCTCTGCCGGCCACCCGAAGGTCATCCGCATGAAGTTCTCGACCAGGGTTAGGGAGTTGTCGGGGTAGAGAAGTGGCTGCCCCAACGACGTCCGGTGGGCATAGGCCGCGATAGTGGGCACCTTCGCGAGTAGCCGGATGGTGGAGATCTCGACCTGTTCCTCGTCGAATGGGTCCAGCGAGTCCTGGTAGAAGGTCGACAGGGCACTCACGGCACTGGACAACACCGGCATCGGGTGGGCGTCGGACGGGAATCCCGCGAAAAACCGTTTGAGGTCCTCGTGGAGCAGGGTGTGCTTGCCGATCCGGGTCGTGAAGGCTGCCAGCTCGTCGCAGGTGGGCAGGTCCCCGTAGATGAGCAGATAGGCGGTCTCGAGGAAGGTGGAATTCTCCGCCAACTGCTCGATCGGGTATCCCCGGTAGCGGAGGATCCCCTCCTCCCCATTGATGTAGGTGATCGAAGAGGTGCAGGCCGCGGTGTTGATGAATCCGTGATCCAGAGTCACGTCGCCGGTTGTCTTCAGCAACGCAGAGATGTCCAGACCCGACTCACCCTCGGTGGCGGGGACGATCGGTACCTCGAGTACCGCGTCGGGATGTTTGATCGTGGCTTCGCTCATATTTGCACCGTAGCGCCTGAGTCGGCCCTCGGGCTACGCCGGAGTAGCCACCACCAGCCGCTCGGCGGCGGTAGCCACCCGCTCGTCGGTCGCCGTCAGTGCCACCCGAACGTGCTGGGCCCCCGCTGGACCGTAGAACTCCCCTGGTGCCACCAGGATCCCCAGTGCGGCCAACCGGTCCACCGTCACCCGACAGGACTCACCTCGGGTGGCCCAGAGATACAGCCCGCCTTGCGAATCATCCACCCGGAAGCCGACCTCCTGCAGCGCGGAGAGCAGCACCTCCCGTCGTGCGGCGTAGACCGCCTTCTGCAGTACCGCGTGTTCATCGTCCTGGTAGGCGACCGTGGCAGCGGCCTGGATGGGGGCGGGAACCATCATCCCGGCATGCTTCCGCACCTCCAGTAGCTGATCTACCAGCGCCGGATCGCCCGCCACGAAACCGAAGCGGTACCCGGCCAGATTGGAACGCTTGGACAGCGAATGCACAACAAGCAGACCCGAATGATCGTCGCCGCACACAGCCGGATCCAACAGTGATGGCGCCTGAGACGACCAGGTCAGCCCGGCGTAGCACTCGTCCGACACAACGATCACGTCTCGTTCGCGGGCCCAGCGCACAACCTTCGCCAGATGCTCGACCCCCAGGACGGCGCCGTTGGGGTTGGCCGGGCTGTTGAGCCACAGCAGATCCGGGGAGTCGGGTCCCCAGGCGAGGGTGCTATCAGCCCTCAGGGCCTGTGCGCCCGCGAGCAGCGCACCGACCTCGTAGGTTGGATATGCCAGAGACGGGTACCCAACCCGATCCCCCGCCCCCAGGCCAAGAGCCGTGGGCAACCAGGCCACGAACTCCTTCGTTCCTATGCAGGGCAGGATCGCCGTCGGCGCGACCTGCGCCATCCGGACCCGCAGCAGCCAACCGGCGATCGCATGACGCAACTCCTCAGTGCCCGCGGTAGTCGGGTAGCCGGGGGAATCCGCTGCCTCGGCGAGGGCCCGCTGGATGAATTCCGGTACCGGATCGACCGGCGTACCCACACTCAGATCGACAATGCCGCCCGGATGACTCTCAGCGAGCCGTTTGGCCGCGCGCAGCGAGTCCCAGGGGAAATCGGGTAGCTTCACGCTACTCGTCGTGCTCCTGCGGCGGCAGGGCCGCTACCAGCGGCACATCCTTGGGGATGAGCCCCAGCTTGGCCGCACCGCCGGGGGATCCAAGATCATCGAAGAACTCCGCATTGGCCGCCGTGTAGTCGTTCCACTGCTCCGGGACGTCATCCTCGTAGAAGATCGCCTCGACCGGGCATACCGGCTCACAGGCACCGCAATCGACGCACTCGTCGGGTTGGATGTAGAGCATCCGCTCGCCCTCGTAGATGCAGTCGACCGGGCATTCGTCGATACACGCCTTGTCTTTCAGATCGACACACGCTTCGGCGATGACATAGGTCATCTGGCGCTCCTAACTCGTTCGAGGGCAGTGAACGGTGCCGCTGACCGGCCCGAGGTCGAGTCTATTCACTGCACATTCCGGCGTCACTGCGAGGTCTGATCGCATTTGACGCCCAAGGACGCCTCGTAGTGCGTCGTGAAGGTCTCTGTCTTCACAGGGGCGCCATCCTTGATGAAGATGCGATCGACCGAGACGTCGAACGGGCCACCGGAGGCGGAGCTGCAGTTGCCGGACCCCGAGCGGAACCGACTGTCCCGGATCTTGGAGTCGATCCGGTCATAGACCTTCGTGCCGTAGATAGTCATCGTGACCGAATGGTCGGTGGCCTCGGACCGGATCAGGATTGGATGGCCGGTATCGTTCCTGAATTTCAGGTCGAGTCGTCCCCATGCCACCGTCGCCTCGAGGCCGGGCGTGTACCTCGGTATGTACAAGGTGTGGGCGCCCTGCTCGACTTTCTCCAGTCCCGCGAAGAAGGCCGCCGTCCACATCGCGGTGGTGGCGGTGGAGACCCCGCCGCCCATCTCTTTCTCCAGACTGTTGCCGGCACCGACGACCAGGCCTTCGGTGTAGCCGTTCGCTTTGGTGCGCTCCCCCACGGTGTCGTTCATGGAGAAGACCTCACCGGGCTGGAGTACCTTGCCATCGATGCGCCGGGCGGCCTGACCGATGTTTATCGTCCGGTATTCGGCCGGCTCGAAGTTCTGCGTGAAGGTGGACAACTGGTCGTGGATATCCATCGAGTTGGCCGCGTCAGTGGTGAAGCTCGGCGACTGGTCGACGATGTCCAGTTGCGCCTTACGGTCCTCACCCGAGGCAGTAATCACATTGAGCAGGGCCCGGCCGATCTGTTCCGGGGCGATCACTCGGCCGGGCTGCGAGGGGGTCACCTGCGGCTGGCCATCGACGACCTCGAACTTCGCGTTGGCGGCCGGTCGCAACTCGGGAATCTGACCGCCGACGCGGGCCAGCAGCGCCGTGCCATCCGCCTCCGGAACCAGGGTGTTCTTATCTGCTCGGAACGTCAGGACGGCAGCGATGTCTGCCGGGCTCGCGGTGGCCGTGGCCCCGCCCGCCCGGAACGTGACCGGGGCCGCAACCGCAGGCACGGCAACCGTCTCAGCGATGTGCTCGGCTTCGCCGTCCGACACCGCGGGCACCGCCGCCGACGTTGGCAGGACCACCGAATCCTTCGCTGCGAGCACGCCGGCAAGGACGACCTTGGAAGCTGCCGCCTCCTGGATATCCGCTCCAGGTTTGCCAGGTTTGACAGTGGGCTTGGTGCCTTCGAAGACGATCGTGGGTTCGACCTTGGAATCGACCGAGCGTCGCCCCAGATCCTCCAAAGCCCTCCGGAGAGCGGCCTCGTCGATCGTTCCGACCGCCGGGACAGCAGCCCCGGAAGACCAGGCGCGGGGCAGATCCCACGGTGCCCATCGGTTGGTTGTCACCTGGGCCACCGAGGCCCGCGGGTCGATGGTCACCAGTGAGCGCGGCAGATTCTCGGAGGTTGCGCCCGCCGACGCCGAAATGTCCGTCTGAGCGATGCGCGACCATTCAGCGGCGAGCTTGGTCTGTGCCTGCTGTGCCGTGAGGCCACCGATGTCGACCCCGGCCACCGTCGTCCGGGGCGCGATGGTGCTGGAGCCCAGGGCAACCAGCAGGAGGTAGCCGCCCAGGGCGGCCGCCGACGCTATCAGCACTCCCCGGGGATGGCTGCGGACGTATCGACGCACTTTGGGGACCCATCGCCTCAGGACCCGACCGACGGCATCGACGATGGTGCGCAAGAGCGTCAGGAGGAATGCCGGCAACTCTCGGACGACCCGGCCGACCGCCTCCCGAACCCCGGTACGACCGCTTCGCCGGGGGTCTGGCGCGCCAGGATCGACCGAGGGACGATCATCGATCTGTTGGCTCACGGACCCTCCGGCAGAGCTGCGAGCGGGCCCGAGGAATCGGCCCGCGTCTTGTGCCCCAAGGCTAAGCGCGGCAGCGACTCACATCGCGGCGCCACACCGACGCAAACCGCAGATCCAACCGATGAGGGTCAGATTCCTCGAAATCGGTGGCGATAGAACACGAGCGGTTCACTGTCTGTATCCACGGCCAACGCTTCAACCCGGCCCAACAGGATGTCGTGGTCACCCCCGGGGAAGAGTTGCTCGGTGCGGCACTCCAGGTGCGCGACCGCGCCGTCGATGAGCAACGCGCCGCTGGCGGCACCGCGACTCGCGGCGATGTGCGCGAACTGGCCGAACAGCGGGCGCCCACGCCTGGCGAACCATCTCGCGGTCGGCTCGGCATCGGCCCCCAGGACGCTCACAGCCCACGCGTCTGTGGCAATGACGGCTTCGTGGAATCGGGACTCCCGATCGACGCATACCAGCACCAACGGAGGATCGAGCGAGACGGACGTGAACGAGTTCGCCGTCATGGCGTGGTCGATACCCTCCACGCAAGTGGAGACGACGACGACGCCGGTGACGTAGCGAGCAAGTACCCCACGGAAGGTGGCGGCGTCGAACTCGCCCTCGGTCACAGGAGAGACCCTACTCAAAGGCCAGTCCGGACTACCCTTCAGCGGAGATCTCAGCCTCCCGCAGCACCTCGACGATCTCGTCACCGACGAGTTCGTGCCGCTCGAGGAGCGCGTCGCGAAGAGCCTCGACCAGATGGCGGTTCCGTGTCATCACGTCGCGCACAGTCGCCTTCTGCTCCTGCAGCAACGCCTCCATGGAGTCGCGGCCGCGGGAATCAGACAGCACCCGGCCCGTGATGTTGGAGTCGGAGAGCGCGCCGTTCTGCACGGCCTGCAATGAGATCAGCGAGTCGCCCATCCCGCAGGAGCCGATCATCTGCGCGGCCACGTTGGTCGCGTAGAGCAGATCCCCGCCCGGGCCGGTGGACACATCGCCGAAGAAGATCTCCTCCGCGACCTGACCGCCCATGGCTATCTGGATCAGCCTCGTCATCTCGGAGCGGCTGCGGGTGAAGACATCCTCGCGATCGCCGTGGGCCAACATGCCCAGGGCATCCCGCCGCTTCACGATCGTCAGGATCTCCAGCCGTCGTTCCGGCGCCACGAGGTAGGCGATGGTCGCGTGACCGGCCTCGTGCGTCGCGATCAGGCGCATCTCGTGTTCGGTGTAGGCCACGGGTTGCCCCATGCCAACCTCCTCGACCAGGCGAGCCTGCTGAACGTCGAGCACACTCATCTCGCCGCTGCCCCGTCGAAGCGCGTTGACGAGGGCCTCGTCGAAGAGGTGCTCGAGCATTGCCGGGGTGTACCCGGTAGTGACGGCGGCCAGATGGTCCCGGGTGACAGAGGCGTCGAGTTCGACGTCATGGGCGCGGGTCGTCAGCACGTGGTCGATGAGGTCACGGCGTCCGGCTTTCGTCGGGGGTTCGAAGGTCAGCCGTCGGTCGAACCGTCCGGGCCGCACCAACGCAGGGTCCAACGAGTCCGCCCGGTTGGTCGCAGCGATGATCATCACGTTCGTGTAGGGGTTCTTCGGACGTGGCAGTTGATGCTTCAGTGGCAGCAGACCGTTGGCCGCATCGACGAACTTCGACCCGAACTTCTGCCAGCCAGTGGGCTCATCGAAGGACTGCAGCTGGACCAGGAGTTCGTTGACGACACCACCGGTCGACTCGGAGGTCATGGAGGGGTGGACAACGGTGGCACCGCCGCCGGCATGGGCGTACACACTCGGCAGACCGGTGAGGCCGCCGCATCCGACCTGTTCGAAGGCGCTGGCACCGTCATTGACGGTCGCGTTCATCCCGCCGCGCGTTGTCGCGATCGCGTCGATCTCTTCGATGAAGCCGATAGCCCCACCTTCCCGACGGGCAGTCTTGCGAAGCGCCTTGAAGTAGCTGCGGATCTTGCGGGCGGTCGCGCCGTAGTACATCGACTGGAAGGACGTCGCGCTCACATAGAGGAACGGGACCTCCGCCTCCTTCGCCATGGCCTTCGCCATCATGGTCTTGCCGGTGCCCGGCACACCTTCGAACAGCAGGCCACGCCGCGGCTTGCCACCCATCGCGTCGGCGTAGGTGCGATGGGCCAGGAACATGTTCAACGACCTGATGACGTCGTCCTTGACCAGGTCGACACCCTTGAGGTCGCTGAAGGCGACATCCATCTGCTCGGGCCGATAGGTGACGTGCGGCGAGCGTCCGGCCACGATCGTGGTTCCCAGCATCACGAAGATAAGGACTCCGAAAAACGCCACCACGGTGAGTGTCATGGGATCGACCGAGGGGAGGTTGAACGACGACAGTCCGACCGGGTGACCGCTGAGCAGGCCGAACCACATCCACACCAACGGGATCGCCAACAGCAGAGCGATGATCAACAACTTGCGCTGGCGGCGCTTCTCCCGGGACTTGCCGACATCGGCCTCGTGCACGGATATCCGCCCGCTGCCGGCGGCGCCGAGCAGCGGCGACACCTCGACAGTACGAGCGGCGCTGGAGGAATGCGGGTTCGTTGGGTTCTGGGCCATGCCACAACGGTCCTTTCAACGATCACAGGGCAACAGAGCGACCCGCGGGGGTTAGCCCAATCGGGGTCACCCAGATGGCGGAACCAGTACTGCCCGTGTTCAGACCGCACGGGCCCGGCCATTGCCCTACACCGCCAGTCGGCGGCGCCGTCCTATTGTGCGCCGTCGCCCTCAGCCGGCAACCTCTGGGGATGCGCTGGTTCCGGCGAACAGGTCCCGCTCTCGCTCACCAGGCGCGGCCCCGGATGTGCCCGCCGCCAGTCGGAAGTACTCCACACCCATGGCGCGCGAGCCCAGATTGTTGGACAGGGCGAAGAACGGCCCTTCGACATCGATCTGGGAGGCGTGGGCACGCAACGCGTCCAACTTAGCGTCGAGGTACGCGGTCGCATCGATTTCGGTCGTTATCCACTCGTCGTCGACCGCGAAGGGAGCTTCATCGGGGTCCATCTCGGCAAACATGCCCCCAACCCCGGACTCCTTCATCGCCCGGATCCCTGCCGCCAGCACCGACCGGGGGAAGCCAGGCCAGTAGACCTTCTCGATCGCCCAGGCCTCGCCTAGGTCGGGGCGGAAGGACGGCGCCGCGGCCAGCGCCGCGGCGTACGTCGCAACCCGGTGGGCCTGGATGTGATCGGGGTGGCCATAGCCGCCGAAATCGTCGTAGGTGATCATCACCTGTGGTCGCAGTTCACGGATGATCTCCACCAGATAGGTGGCCGCCACCAGCAGATCGGCACGCCAGAAGTTGTCCTCACGGTCGTTGGCCGGGGTGCCCACCATGCCGGAGTCCCGGAATCTGCCGTCCCCACCCAGGCGTCGATGATCGGTCACACCCAACACAGCCATCGCTGCCGCGAGTTCCTCTCTGCGATGGTCGCCCAGGGCGTCATCGGCGTCGGCGGCCAGGTGGCTCACATCCGGTAGCAGGATCTCACCCTCTTCACCGAGGGTGCACGAAACCAGGCAGACATGGGCACCCTCCGCCACATACTTGGCCATGGTTGCGCCGGTCCCGATGCTCTCGTCGTCGGGATGGGCATGGACGAGCAGCAGGCGGCGCTCGGAGGATGTCGCGGGCGATACGGTCATGGCGAAGACTCTAGGGCAGGATGGTTCCATGCTCGATGATGAAGACGACGACCCGACCAAGAACCCGTGGTTCAAGACCGCGGTCTGGATCGTGCTGGCACTCGCAGTGATCGGCCTCATCCTGACCCTGGTGTTGTCCTGATAGTGGCATCGCACGAGCACTCCGACTATCCGCTGCTGGCAGCAAGGAGCGGGCGCTTCAGGTTCGGCGCTCCGCGCAGTTTCTCGCCGACCACCGACGGGCGTGGCATCGCCTTCATCCGCTCGCGCGACGGGTTGACCGCTGCTGGCGACCTGTGGTGGCTCAACCTGGGCGTCCCCGATGGCCAGGAGCGGCTGCTCCTCGCCAGCGACGATGTGCTGACGGCCCATGCCGAGGACTTGCCGCCCGCGGAACGGGCCCGCAGGGAACGTATGCGCGAGGGATCCATGGGTATCACGACCTACTCGATGGACAGCGCCGGCACCTGCGTGGTGTTCGCCATGTCCGGGAAACTCTTCCGATTCGACCTCCCACCCGCCATCGGAAGACTCGTGGAACTCGAGGTACCCGGTCCGGTGGTGGACCCTCGGATATCACCGGACGGCCGGCTGGTCGCCTGGCATGCAGAAGGTCGACTCTGGCTCAGCCCGACCGACAGTGCCGACCCGCGCCCGCTGACTCCCGACGATGGAGGGTCATGGGGGCTGGCGGACTTCATCGCCGCGGAGGAGCTGGAGCGAATCCGGGGCTTCTGGTGGGCGCCGGATTCCGCATCGCTGCTGGTAGAGCGGGTCGATGAAGATGCCGTCGCCCAATGGTGGATTTCGGATCCGGCGTGGCCGGATGCGCCACCACGACCGGTGCGTTACCCAGCGGCGGGCACCACCAACGCGCGATTGGAGCTGTGGCACGTGCGTCTCGACGGCGACGCGACACGGCTGCTCGAACTGGGTCCTGGCAACGATCATGAGTACCTGGCGACCGTCGAGTGGTCAGACAGCGACGCCGTCGCCCTGACTCTGGACCGAAGTCAGCGCAACGCCGTCATCCATCGTTTCTCGCCGCGTCCCGAAGCGGCCCCAGAGGCCGACCAGCCCGCCGCGAACGCACCCGAGACGTCCACGAGGTCCGCTGCCACCCCGTCTGCGGGGCTGGTCGCGGTGGCCTCACGTGCCCTGGTCGACACCGACTGGGTCGACATCGTGCACGGGGTTCCGACGATCGCGTCGGACGGCGCTTTGGTGACGGTCGAACGGGACCTGGACTGCGATCGCATGCGGGTCCATGTCAATGGTCGCCCGATCGGTCCGGACAACGTGCAGGTGAGGTCCGTGATCGAAGCGCGCCCCGACGGGGTGCTGGCGACGGTCGCGACGAACCACGAGCGCAGCGACCTGGTGCTGATAGGTCGCGACGGCTCGCTGCGGACCCTCGTCGACGATGGCTGGGTCCTGGCCGTCGCCCGCGGGGATCTGACGGTGGTGACCAGTACGACTGTCCATGATCGGGCCTGGCGCACGAGGGTGTTCGCAGTAACCGACGACGACATGCCCCACCTGGCGACCATCGCCAGCTTCACGGAGGACCCGCCGGTCACCCCGTCGCCACGGTTCTCGACCTGTGGTGAGATCCCCTACGCCGTACTGCTGCCGGAAGGCCAGGTGAGCGGTTCCCTCCCGATCCTCATGACCCCGTATGGCGGCCCGCATGCGCAACGGGTCATGTCCGCGGGACCGGCCATGTTGGAGTCGCAGTGGCTGGCGAACCAGGGCTTCGCCGTCGTGATCGCGGACGGCAGGGGTACACCCGGCATTTCCCCCAGTTGGGAGCGGCGGATCTCCCGCGACCTGGCGACCGGGGTGCTCGCCGACCAAGTGTCCGTACTCGACGAGGTCATCTCGGAACTCGGGGACCTGGTGGATGGATCCCGGGTAGGAATCATGGGTTGGTCGTTCGGGGGCTATCTCTCTGCGCTGGCAGTGCTGGCCCGTCCGGATAGGTTCCACGCGGCGGTGGCGGGCGCGCCGGTCACCGACTGGCGCATCTATGACACCGCCTATAGCGAGCGCTACCTAGGCGACCCTCGCGATGATCCTGGCCCATACGACGTGAGCGATCTGATCCGACGTGCGCCCGACCTGCGTCGCCCGTTGATGCTTGTGCACGGAATGGTGGATGACAACGTGGTGGCCGCCCACACCCTTCGGTTGTCGTCCGCGCTGCTGGCTGCAGGCAGACCACACTCGGTGCTGCCACTGACGGGGGTGTCCCACATGACCCCGCAACCCGTCGTGTCGGCAAACCTACTGAGGCTGCAGTGCGATTTCCTGAGTGAGCACCTTCAGGTGACCGGCTAGGGCGCAGCACCCCAAGGGCCGCCGCCGGTCATCGGTCGCGCAACTCCATACAGCGTTCGGCGACGATCTCGGCGCTGCGCTGAACCTCGATGGCGCCCTCGCCGTGCCACCCTGTGAGGGCGCGGGCGAGATCCGCCGCGACGACGGCGAGCAGGTCGCCAACGGCGTGGTCGGCTGGTAGCGGCAGGCGTCGGCCAACGGGCGCGGAGTGTTCCGGGTCCAGCCGTCGACTCAGGTCCACGACGTGGGTCGCCAACTCGACAGCATCGGCCGCCGGGGTCGGCTCTCCCGAGCGAAGTCGCGCGAGCGGCATCGAGCGCAGTCGGTCAGCGGTCAGTTCCAGCTGGAAGACCGCCTGTTGGACACCCTCGGTGGCCACCCGAGCGGAGTCCGGGGAGGTATTCACGCCGGGGAGCCTAACGCCACCCCATCACCACTTCGCGTACTGATCTTCCACGAAACCGTACTGATCGTTGATCGTGATGACGGTCCCGTCCGGCGTCCTCAACACACCGTTGAACCTGCCGAAGACCTGTTTGAAATCGCTGGCAATCAGGACCGCATTGATCTTCTCCACATGCAGGCCCTCGGGCTCGAACGTCAGATCGACGGCGCCGTCGGCGGTGCTCACCCGCCAGGTGCCGTCCGCCGGCTCCTCCCGGTCGTAGTCGAAACTCGCCAAGCCGACGGGTATCAGATCGCCGTCCACCCAGAAACAGTTCTCGCTGTAGCTGGTCTCGTTGACACCGCACGAGAGGTTGAGTCCGATCACATGACCCTCTGCAGCACCGGAGAAGCAAGCCCAGTTCCAGAAGGTCTCCCGGCGCATGTAGCCGACGCTGTAGTCGTAGTGGGCGTACGCGCCGATCTCGGTCAGGTCTCTCCTGCCGAACGACCCCTCGATGAATCCGGTGGCTGGGACGCCAGCGATCTTCTGGGTGAACGACCAACCGTTCTTCGCCGTCTGGGTACACACGGCCATCGGAGTGAACCGAGGCTCGGCGTCGAGGTCGAATCGGGCCCGAACCTTCAGCCCGGACGTCAGGTCGACGTCGAGCATCACCAACCGGGGGTTGATATCGGCCGAGATCCGGATCCGGTTACCGCCCGAATCGCACTCGCCGGTGCCATCCCGCGGACGATTCGTCAGCGAAATCCCCTTGCCCAGTGGCAGCTTGACGCTGAACTCCTCCAGCTGACCGGTCTCGGGTTGGTAGGTGTAGACGAAGGCGAAGCCCAGGTAGCGGAAGTCGCCCAGGGCGCAGCCGACCAACAGTTCGTCACTAATCAGACCGACGAACTGGAACTGGTTGTAGTCCAGCCACTTGCGGCCCGGCAACTGACGTCCACCCATAGGGGTGCGGTAGTCGAAGTCCTCGATGTTGATCACGTCGGGGGCAGGATCGAAGTACCCGAAGCGGGGCTGCCCGCTACTTGAGATCAACTCAGTATCGGCCACCCCCTAAGGCTAGCCGGTGTCGAGGCTCGGTGGCTGTCTGTGGCACTGCTGGTCAATCCCGGATTTCCGCGAGCACGGGCAGAGTCGGCAAGAGTGCTGCATCAGCATCACCCGCAGGTCTACTTTGTGATCGTGGAGGTCGTTGTTGTTGACTCGCGCGGCGTGGGCGCGGCGATCGTCGGAGGTGCCATCGCGGCCCTGCTGGCGTCGAAGCCGACGGCGGTCCTCGGCCTTGCCACCGGGAGCACCCCCCTTCCGGTCTACGACGATCTGGTGGAGCGCTACTCCCGCGGTGAAGTGAGTTTCGCTGCCGCTCGAGGCTTCGCCCTCGACGAGTACGTCGGCCTGCCTGTCGACTTCCCGGAGTCCTACCGAGCGGTGCTGGGCAGAGAGCTGGGCGACCGGGTGGACTTCGCCCCGGGGGCGATCGAGTCTCCCAACGGCTGGGCCGAGGACATCCCCGCTGCCTGCGCGCAGTATGAGCAAGCGATCACGTCCGCGGGCGGGATCGATCTGCAACTGCTCGGCGTCGGAAGCGATGGTCACATCGGCTTCAACGAACCGACGTCGTCCCTCGCCTCGTTGACCCGTGTGAAGACCCTCACCCTGCAGACGCGGACCGACAACGCGCGCTTCTTCGGAGGCGATATCGACGCGGTGCCTACCCATGTCCTGACCCAGGGAGTCGGCACGATCAGGCGGGCCGCCCATCTGGTCCTGCTCGCTTGGGGAGCAGGGAAGGCCGAAGCGGTGAAGGCCACCGTCGAGGGACCGGTCACCTCCATGGTTCCCTCGAGCGCCCTGCAGCTTCACCCTCACGCCACCGTGGTCCTCGATGAGGCAGCCGCGGCAAACCTCGAACTGATCGACTACTACCGAGACGTCTATGACGGCAAACCCCCCTGGCAAGGAATCTGACTGAGGTCAGCAACGGATTGGAGATCCCCATGGCCACTGAGGCGGAAGTCAAAGTGAAGAAGCCGCTGCCACGGTCGGCGATCATGGTGGCGATCACCGCCGCCACCCTGGGAATCATCTACGGCTACGACCAATCGAACATCGGCGGCGCTCAGCTCTACTTCCAACAAGATCTGGGGATGGCCACGGCCGCGGTGGAATCCGTCACCGCGGCGATCGTCATCGGCGAGATCGTCGGCGCCCTCATCGGCGGTTGGGTGGCCAACAAGATCGGGCGCAAGAAGTCCATGATCGTTGTCGCTGTGGGATACATCGCCTTCTGTCTGTTCAGTGCAGCGTCCTGGAACGTAGCCTCCCTCTGGATCGCCCGAGTGTTGTTGGGGGTCACGATCGGAATCTCGCTGATCGCAGTACCGGTGTTCGTGGCCGAGTCCGTTCCGGCGCGCATCCGCGGGGCCACCCTCGTGATGTACCAGGTGAGCACGGTGATCGGCATCATCATCGGTTTCCTCGTCGCGGCACTGCTGGCTGATGTCAACAACCAGTTCAACTGGCGGATAATGCTCGGGGTCGCGGCGGTGCCGGCGATCATCCTGCTGCCGTTCATCCTGCGGCTACCCGAGACGGCACGCTGGTACATGTTGAAGAACCGTCGGGCCGAGGCCGAACACTCCCTGGGGATCACCGATCCCGACGCCGACATCGCTGGCGAACTCGACGAGATGGCAGCGGCGATCAGCGAGGAGTCCGGCGGCGCCATCGGCGAGATGCTGCGTAAGCCGTACCTTCGGGCCACCATCTTCGTGCTCGGACTGGGGTTCTTCATCCAGATCACCGGCATCAATGCCACTGTCACGTATGGGCCGAAGATCTTCGGGGCGATGGGCATCGAGTCCGATCAGCAGAAGCTGCTCCTGAACGTCGGTATCCAGTTCATCGCCTTGGTGGCGGTGCTGGTCTCGATGCGCACCGTGGATAGGTGGGGTCGGCGACCGATCCTTCTCACCGGGATCGCGATCATGATCTTCGCCCAGTTGATGATGGTCATCACTTTCGCCACGGTGCACAACGACCAGTACGCCGGATGGCAGGTGGCGCTCGGCTTCGCCGGGATCGCGTTGATCAACATAGGTTTCGTATTCGGGTTCGGCGCCTTGGTCTGGGTGTACTCCTCCGAGGCCTTCCCAGCGAGATTGCGCGCCTATGGCTCGAGCGCGATGCTGACAGCCGATCTCGTGGCCAACTGGATCATCGCCAACTTCTTCCTCTCGGCGATGGAGAAGGTGGGCGGCGCGGTGTCCTTCGGGTTCTTCGCTGTGATGGCGCTGCTGGCATGGATCTTCGTGTGGAAGCTCGCGCCCGAGACCAAGGGTCGAGAGTTGGAGGAGATCAGGCATTACTGGGAGAACGGCGGCTCATGGGAGTCAGCTGAAGACACGAAGATTGGATCATGACTATGACGGACGGTCTACGGGTCGGAGTTGACCTGGGCGGCACGAAGATCCAGACGGTCATCTGCGACGACCGGGACATCGTGTTGGCCCAGAGTCGACTGCCCACCCCGAACACCGGCGGCCCTCCAGACGTAGCCGACGCGATCGCCGATTCGGTGCGACAGGCCGCCGAAGAAGGCGGCATCGATCTCGCTGACATCACGGCGATCGGGGTCGGGGCACCCGGGCAGGTGGACATGGTTGCGGGCACACTCAGCCAAGCCGGCAATCTGCCCGGCTGGCAGGGCGTCTACTCGCTCGGCCCGGAACTGACCAGCAGACTCGGTGCCCCGGTGATGTTGGGCAACGACGTTCAGGTGGCCGTCCAGGCAGAAGTCGAACTCGGGGCCGGTCGCGACTATGGCTCGCTCATCGGGGTGTTCTGCGGGACCGGGGTCGGTGGCGGGGTCGTACTCGACGGCAAGCTCTGGCTCGGCCGCGGCGCCGCGGGGGAGATCGGCCATACGATCGTTCTGGCTGACGGTGCCACGTGTCCGTGCGGTCGTCAGGGGTGCCTGGAGGCCTATGTTGGTCGGGGCGCGATGGAGACCGAGGTTCGCCGACGGGTGGCCAACGGCGACAAGACCAAATTGCTCAAGATCATGAAGAAGAAGGGCAAGCCCCGCCTCGCCTCCGGGGTCTGGGCCAAGGCCTTGAAGAAGAAGGACCCGATGGCGGTCGAGCTCATCGACCGGGCGGTGTGGGCGCTGGGCAACGGTATTGCCAGCGCCGTCAACCTACTGGATGTGGAAGCCGTGATCATCGGTGGTGGGCTGGGTCTGCGGCTCGGACAACCGTTCGTCGACCGGATCAAGGAGGCCATGGCCCCGCATCTGCTGCTCGCGATGCACCCACCGGCGGTGCATCTGGCCGCCCTCGGTGACCTCGGCGGTGCGATGGGGGCCGCGCTCCTGGTGGAGCACTTGGCACCTCGGGCCCAGATCGCAACCCGTCCCGTGCACCACATCGATCGTCCGGAGCTCGCCGAGGACGACTGAGAGGGCGGCGCCGTGCACATGGCTGGTTTCGCCCGACGACTGGTGGGCGGACGCACCGGCAGGTCGATGCTGGCTGTGGCCTCGCTGGCGGCGGCTTCGATCTCCGGATGCACGACGCAGGCCTCGGCCCCCGCGGGACCGGCACCGGTGGAGGTGGCCTCGTTCGCCGGTCTTGTCCGGTTGCCCGACGGTCGGAAGATCTTCGCCGAGTGCTCCGGCACCGGAGCACCGACGGTGGTGATGGTGCCAGGATCGCGGAGTTGGCACGACGTCTGGGACTCGGTCGAGGACCGCGCCACCGGCAAGCTCACGGCCAGTGA
>CAYMPK010000038.1:0-6384 GCA_964392145.1 uncultured Actinomycetes bacterium
CGCATCCTCAAATTGGAGAAGTTCTTTCATTGCCGCGACGAACCGATCTCGTTCTCGCTCAATCAGGTGATCCCGGGCTGGCGCGAGGGGATTCCGGGAATGAAAGAAGGGGGTCGAAGGCTGTTGATCGTGCCGCCCAACCTGGCGTACGGTTCACAAGCACTTCCAGGGATCCCCGCCAATTCGACCCTGGTATTCGTCGTCGATCTGATCAAGGTGAATTGAACATGACTGACCGTGAACCTCCTGTCATCGAGTTCCATGAGGGTGAGCCGCCGACCGAACTGGTCATCGAGGATCTGATCGTCGGTGACGGGGCCGAAGCCGTCGCCGGTGCAAAGGTGCTCGTGCACTACACCGGCGTGGACTACGCCACCGGGGAGGAATTCGACTCCAGCTGGGGTCGCGGTGAGCCCATCAGCTTCCCACTTCAGGGGTTGATCGCCGGTTGGCAGGAGGGGATTCCAGGGATGAAGGTCGGCGGACGCCGCGAACTCATCATTCCGCCCAGGCTCGCCTACGGCGAGGCCGGCGGTGGCCACCGGCTCAGCGGTAGCACCCTGATCTTCGTGATCGACCTGCTAGCGGTGTCCTGACACACCTTGTCGATCAAGAAGACCGAACGGCTCACGGCACTTGCACTGCTGTTGATGTCGAGCCGGATTCCGCTCACCAAAGAGCAGATCGGCGCCTACGTCGGCGAGTACGACACCAGCGACCGCGTGGCCTTCGAGCGCCAGTTCGAAAGGGACAAGGCTGACCTGCGTGAACTGGGCCTCGCCATCATCGCGGACGACCCGAGTGATCCGGACACGGCTGCCTACCGGGCAGACCTGTCGTCCACGGTCGTGCCCACGCTAACGCTCAGCAGCGACGAGAAACTCCTACTGGGAATGGCGGCTGCCCTGTGGAGTGATGCTGACTGGGGTCGCGCGAGTCGAACCGCGCTGACCAAGCTGGAGGCAGCGGGGGGTGAGGCCATCCCAGAGGCGCAGGCTGCAGTCGGCTCGTCGGTGACCCGATCGTCCGACATCGCGACGATCATCAAGGCGCGCCAGCAGGGGCAGGCCATCACCTTCGACTACCTCAAGCCCCAGGATTCGGTACCGATGCGTCGAAGGGTCGAGCCGTGGGGCTGCGTGATCCGGGGCGAACGGTGGTTCCTGGTGGGCTTGGACCAGCAGCGGCAGGCGATCCGTGTGTTCCGGCTATCCCGGATCACGGGCCCAGTCAGCGCAGTCGGCAGGCCCGGGGCCTTCGAGGTCCCTCCGGACGCGGACCTGGAAGCTGTACTGAACGCCGTGCTCGAACGCGATCCGGTCGGCTCAGCAACCCTGGCGGTTGCCCCGGGGCGGGCGCCCGCGTTGCGCTCGCTGGCGGTGCAAGTGGGCGCGGACGCTGACGGGGATGACCTGCTCGAACTGCCCTACCGGGAGGCTGCCTGGGCACTTCGCGTCGTGCTGGGCGCCGGCGACGCCGCCCGGGTCGTGTCGCCACCGGGACTGGCCGAGGAGGTCAAGACGGCCGCAGAACAGGTCGCTGCCAAACATTCCGGTCCACCGTCCGTGCCGGGCGAGGTGATCGAGGCCGGTCGGGAGCGTCCGAAGTCCGCCGCGCCGGAACGTGTCGCACGCATCCTCAATCTCGTTGCCTGGGTCCGTTCGCGAAATGGATCGGTTCCGCTGGCCGAAGCGGCTGCCAAATTCGAGGTCAGCCCAGAGCTCTTGGTCGCGGACGTGGAACTGGCCTCCTGCACCGAATTCGGGGTCAACCACGAGACCCTCGAAATCGGGGTCACGGACGACGGCTGGATCCGCCTGTTCAATCCGCAGGCGGCAGATCGCCCGGTCAGCCTGTCCGGCCCGGAGGCGCTGCCCTTGCTGATGGGCCTGGCGATGCTCGAGCAGTTCGACGATGTGGCGGATACGGAAGTGTTCGCCCAGGTCCGGGACAAGGTCGCGCAGGCCTCGGGGCGCGCCGCCGGCCTTGGGGCCATCGCGCTGGCGAACGTGGACGAGACCGACGCTTCGGTCATCGCCACGGTTCGGCAGGCCATCGCCGAGGGCCGGGTCCTGGAAGTGACCTACCTGAGCGTCGGCCACGACAGCGTCAGACGAGTTCGACTGCATCCGGTCGAAGCCCGCGTCGCCTCAGGGCACCGGTATCTGTTCGCGCTCGAGAATGGCACCGAACCGGTCTATGTCCGGCTGGACCGGGTCCAAGAGGCATCGCTGACCGGCGACGAATCCGTTCGAGTCGAGAGCCCGGTGGGGATGGTGGCCGATGGGCATCTCCGTCCCTTCGGCACACCCGTGACCGTGCTCCTGTCCCCTTCCGGCCGCGAGTTCCCGGTGAATATCCCCTGCGACGAGGTGAGTGCGCTCGCCGGTGGCGGCAGCCTGGTTCAGGTCTCCACCAGTCGACCGGACTGGTTGGCGCGGGCAGTGCTGGCCGAGTGCGGTGCGGCTGAGGTGCTGGAACCCACGTCGGTGCGGACCCTCGTCGCCAAACTCGCGGCGTCGGCTGCGGAGCGCCAGTCACGCTGAGCACTACCACGGGTTAGGCCGTTTACCGTGCAAACGCGCCGAAAATCCGTCAGTCTTCGTATCGATCGCTGTTACGAAGGAGGTGGGTTCATGACCACGATCAAGGTGACCTGTCCGGACTGCGGTGACATCGACCTCAGTCCTGCGGATCTGTCCCTCTGCGTGGCGCCGAACTGGGCGCACTACTCCTTCACATGCAGCGAATGCGGCGTGACCTTGTTCAAGACCGCTGATGCGGAAGTGGTTGACCTGCTCTCCAGTGCCGGAGTCGAAACCCTCCACGTCCCGGCAGAGGCACTCGAGAACCACTCGGGACCGGTGATCGGCTACGACGACATCCTCGACTTCGCGCTCGCCCTCGGCGACGATCGGGCCATCGCGGCAGACCTGGCCGGGGTTAGCGTTCCGCTGGCACCGCGCGGACGTCGTCGACGTATCAGGCGCTGAGCCGTCGGCCCGGTTCGTGTGGGGGAGCAACCCGCCTGGAGCCGCACAGTGCCTCCCGCTTCCCGAGTAAGGGGCGTATGCTGACGTGAAAGTCGGATCAATCGGCCCCGATAGATCGCGCGTGAGAGTCACAGAGAGGTCCACATGGCGAACCTGAAACTCCCGGAGATCCTGATCATCCTGGCGATCGTGCTGCTGCTTTTCGGGTCCAAGAAACTCCCGGACGCCGCACGGGGGATCGGTCGCTCGCTGCGGATCTTCAAGGCGGAGACCAAGGGCCTGATGGAGGACGACAAGCAGGCGGTCGAAGGCGCGGCGTCATCTGCTCCAGCCGCGGCCGAGTCGACGTCGGGCGAGGCGGGTGCCACACCAGTCGCCGATTCGGCTGCCGCACCGACAGCTCAGACGCAGACTTCGGCCCAGCCGGCTCCGCCGAGTCCGGCGGCCCCGCCGGCAGCCCCGATGTCGTCGGTTCCCAAATCCCCGCCGGCGGCGCCCACCTCCTCGCCACAGGTCGGTTCTGCCGCTGAGGGCGCGGCGAGCCAGCCGCACGCCACTTCCTGATCAACAGGGGTATGACGACGTACGACGAGGGCATCGACGACCGCCAGGATCAGCTTGCAACCGCGGGGTCGATGACCCTGACGGAGCACCTCCGCGAACTGCGTTCCCGGCTGGTCAAGTCGATCCTCGCCATCGCCGTCGGGATGACGGTCGGCTGGATCCTCTACGACCCGATCTTCGCTGTCCTCAGCCATCCGATCAATCAGGTCATCGCCGAGGCGCAGGCCCGCGGTCAGACGGTTCAGGTCATCGTGCTGGGCGTCGGCGAGGCCTTCACCCTCAAATTGAAGATCTCGGCTGTGGTCGGGCTGCTGATCGCGTCACCGGTGTGGCTCTACCAACTGTGGCGATTCGTGACCCCCGGCCTGCACAAGCATGAACGGCGCTCCGCCTACATCTTCGTGGCTGTGAGTCTCCCGCTCTTCATGTGCGGCGTCGTTCTCGCCTACATCTTCCTTCCCAAGGGCTTGAACCTGCTCTTCGGATTCACGCCTGAGAACGTCGGCAACTACGTGGAGGTCAGCAAGTACCTCTCATTCTTCCTGCGGACCGTGTTCGTCTTCGGGCTGGCCTTCCTGACCCCGGTCATCCTGGTCGGGCTGAACCTGGTGGGGGTGCTGTCCGGCAAGCGTTTGGCGTCCTGGTGGCGCGGCATCATTTTCGCGGTATTCATCTTCGCCGCGGTCGCCACACCTTCCGGCGACCCGATCAGCATGTTGGTGCTGGCCGGCCCCGTTCTGGGTCTGGTCGCCCTGGCGATCCTGGTCTGCATGCTCAACGATCGACGCAGGGCACGCAACAATCCTGAGGCGGATTACGACCAATGGTCCGACGATGAGGCGAGTCCATTCCCGGATCGAGAGGATCCGCCGCTAGATTCTCCCCATGGCGAGTCCTGATACCCCCGAGTCCGGCACCATCGGCGGCGACGATGAGAGTGCCGACCGCTCGATCCGGAAGATCGTGTTGATGATCAATCCCACGGCCGGTCAAGGCCGCGGGGGAAGAAATGCGCCGGTGGCGCTGCGAAGGCTTCGAGAACGTGGCCTGGAGGTCACCCAGGTGCAGGGAGAGTCGGCCGAGGACGCCGTCGCGAAGGCGCGCGCCGCGGTCGCCGAGGGAACGGACGCCTTGGTTGCGCTTGGGGGGGACGGCACAGTCAACCTCGCGGTCCAGGTCGTGGCCGGCACCGACGTCCCCTTCGGGATCATCCCGCTGGGGACAGGCGACGACAACGCCCGCACGCTGGAGGTACCGCTCAAGGACATCGAAGCCGCGGTCGACGTCGTGGTGGATGGCCACACACGGGTCGTCGACCTGGGTCACGTGACCGCGGCCGATGGTGCCTCGCGCTGGTTCCTGGGCGTGATGAGTTCCGGGTTCGACTCATTGGTCAATGAGCGGGCGAACCGCCTGAGCTGGCCCAAGGGTCAGGCCCGCTACCTGATCAGCACCCTGGCCGAGTTGCGGGTCTTCAAACCGCTGCCGTACGTGTTCACCCTTGACGGGGTGTCTCACGATGCTAGGGCGATGCTGGTCGCCGTCGGCAACGGAATCTCCTACGGTGGCGGCATGCTCGTCTGTCCGAATGCGATTGTCGACGATGGTTTGCTCACGGTCACCTTCCTCGGCGAGGTCAGCAAGCTGACCTTCCTCAAGGTTTTCCCCAAGGTATTCAAGGGCAGTCACGTCGAGCATCCCTCGGTGACCGAGTACACGGGTCGCAAGATCCATCTGGATGCTCCCCATCAAGTGGCATATGCCGACGGTGAGCGTGTGGGTCCGTTACCGATCGATGTGGAAGTCCGTCCTGATTCCCTGGTCGCCATCGTTCCGCGCGACAAGTAGTACCCCGCCCATGAGCTCGCCTGCCGAGCGATTCGCGGCGGCAGCACGCAGGAGTCGCGAGAAGTCTCCGGAGTTGGAGGCCTTCACCGCCTCGCTGCCCTTCGTGCTGGACGACTTCCAAGTGCGTGCCTGCCGGGCACTGGCCGCCGGCGACACCGTCCTGGTGGCGGCACCCACTGGCAGCGGGAAGACCGTCGTCGGCGAATTCGCTGTTCACCTTGCGTTGTCGGCCGGTTCAAGGGCCTTCTACACCACCCCAATCAAGGCCCTTAGCAACCAGAAGTACGCAGAACTGGTCGAGCGTTATGGCGAAGCCTCGGTCGGTCTGCTCACCGGCGACAACTCGATCAATGGGGACGCGTCCGTGGTGGTGATGACGACGGAGGTCCTGCGGAACATGCTGTACGAGCAGTCCAACGGGCTGGTCGGACTGAGTCACGTCGTGATGGACGAAGTGCACTACCTGGCGGACCGCACCCGCGGCGCTGTCTGGGAGGAAGTGCTCATCCAGCTGCCCGAATCCGTCACGGTCGCCGCCCTCTCGGCGACCGTGAGCAATGCCGAGGAATTCGGTGACTGGCTGGCCGCGGTCCGGGGTTCGGCCACGGTGATCGTCGAGGAACACCGACCGGTACCGCTGTTCCAGCACGTGGCGGTCGGCTCAGGTCTGCATGACCTGTACGCCGACGGGGAAGCCGGCAGGCTGAATCCGGAGCTTGAACGGCAGGCACGCGACGCCCGGCAGGCCGAGAAGTTGAACGCTTACCGTGGCGGGTACCGCCGGCGGGGGCCCCGTGGTCCCAGGATCCCGAATCGAATCGAGGTGATTGAGCGGCTGCAGCGCGAGGATCTGCTGCCGGTAATCACCTTCATCTTCAGTCGGAAGGGTTGCGATGCCGCCGCCGAGGCGTGCGTGGCAGGGGGCCTGCGGCTGACGACGGCGACAGAGGCGCTGGAGATACGCCGAGTCGCGGAGGAG
>CAYMPK010000038.1:6394-6761 GCA_964392145.1 uncultured Actinomycetes bacterium
CGCGGGATCGCCGCCCACCACGCAGGGATGCTGCCCACCTTCAAGGAGGTCGTGGAGGAACTGTTCCAGCGGGGCCTGATCAAGGCGGTGTTCGCGACCGAGACCCTGGCACTGGGAATCAACATGCCGGCCCGCAGCGTGGTGCTGGAGAAACTGAGCAAGTGGAACGGCGAGACCCACGCGGACATCACCCCTGGGGAGTACACCCAACTCACCGGTCGGGCTGGACGGCGTGGGATCGATGTAGAGGGGCACGCCGTCGTCGTCTGGCACCAGGGGCTCGATCCCACGGACCTCGCCGGCAGAGCCTCGACGCGCACCTATCCGCTACGGTCGAGCTTCCGACCTTCGTACAACATGGCTGTGA